>NZ_MCSD01000009.1:0-116738 GCF_002872555.1 Vibrio sp. 10N.286.55.E10 | reverse complement strand
GTGTTGGTGGTCGCCCATCGAGAAGTTTGCAAAGACAAACTTTGTCGGAAGTGATTGAACCACGTTACACTGAACTTATGGGTCTCGTTAACCAAACTATTGATACGGTTCAATTACAGCTACGCGATGAAGGTATTAAACACCACCTTGCAGCTGGCGTCGTTCTCACTGGTGGAGCGGCACAAATTGACGGATTGGTAGAGTGTGCGGAACGTGTTTTCCGCAATCAAGTTCGAGTTGGTAAGCCGTTAGAAGTTAGTGGCTTAACTGACTATGTTAAAGAGCCGTATCATTCTACGGCGGTTGGTTTACTTCATTACGCAAGAGATTGTCAGATCAGTGATGAAGGTGATTACAGCGAACCTAAGCGTTCAGCACCTTCTATGTCTGGTTTATTTGGTAAATTGCGTAATTGGATACAAAAAGAGTTTTAACCTGAGTTGCAGGAAAAAACGGAGATAACACATGTTTGAACCGATGATGGAAATGTCTGACGATGCAGTAATTAAAGTCGTTGGAGTTGGTGGCGGTGGCGGTAACGCTGTTGAGCACATGGTACGTGAATCAATCGAAGGTGTAGAATTCATCAGTGTTAACACTGATGCACAAGCACTTCGTAAAACGAGCGTGAGCAGCGTGATCCAAATTGGTGGTGATATCACTAAAGGTTTGGGCGCTGGTGCAAACCCACAAGTTGGCCGTGATGCAGCTCTCGAAGATCGAGAAAGAATTAAAGAAGTTCTAACTGGCGCCGATATGGTATTTATCGCAGCTGGTATGGGCGGTGGTACTGGTACAGGTGCTGCTCCAGTTATTGCTGAAGTTGCGAAAGAGTTGGGTGTGCTAACGGTTGCTGTTGTAACTAAGCCATTTAGCTTTGAAGGCAAAAAGCGTTTAGCGTTTGCTGAGCAAGGTATTGAAGAGCTTTCTAAGCATGTGGATTCTTTAATTACGATTCCAAATGAGAAGCTACTTAAAGTACTTGGCCGCGGCGTAACTCTGCTAGAAGCTTTCGCAAGTGCAAATGATGTACTTAAAAACGCTGTACAAGGTATCGCTGAGCTAATTACTCGCCCTGGTATGATTAACGTCGATTTCGCGGATGTTCGCACCGTAATGTCTGAGATGGGTCATGCAATGATGGGTAGCGGTATCGCAAAAGGTGAAGACCGTGCTGAAGAAGCTGCTGAAACGGCAATTTCTAGCCCACTACTAGAAGACATCGACCTAGCTGGTGCGCGTGGCGTTCTTGTGAACATCACTGCAGGCCTAGATATGCGTCTAGATGAGTTCGAAACAGTAGGTAATACAGTTAAGGCATTCGCATCTGATAACGCAACAGTTGTGATTGGTACTTCTCTAGACCCTGATATGACGGATGAAATCCGTGTAACTGTTGTTGCAACAGGTATCGGTACAGAGAAAAAACCAGACATTACATTAGTTGCTGGTGGTAAAGCTAAGGTTGCACCAACTCCTCAACCACAGGTAGCGGCTCAAACTGCACCAAAAGTGGAAGAGAAAGTGGCACAGCCATTGCAAGAAAAAACTGAGGTTAAACCTCAAGTTAAGCCGCAGCCAACAACGTCTCCTGTTTCTTCAGGTACAGGCGCTAGCCAAAGTGCAGCACCTAAGGCTGAGAAAGAGAGTGGATACTTAGATATTCCAGCATTCTTACGACGTCAGGCTGATTAACAAATACCCAAAATTTGACTATCGTCGAATTAATGGTAAAATTCGCGGTCGGTAAATACTGACCGTGATTTGTAGCACTGATAACGAGGCAAGCAGATGATCAGACAACGTACTCTGAAAGAAATTGTGAAAACAACTGGTGTGGGTCTCCACTCTGGTCGTAAAGTCACACTTACTCTTCGCCCGGCAGCTGCAAATACAGGCATTGTTTATCGTCGTACAGATGTAAATCCACCTGTAGATTTCCCAGCTGATCCAGCGTCAGTTCGTGACACTATGCTATGTACAGCTCTTGTTAATGACGAAGGCGTACGTATCTCTACAGTGGAACACCTTAACGCAGCTCTAGCGGGTATGGGCATCGACAACATTATTGTTGAAGTAGATGCTCCTGAGATCCCAATTATGGATGGTAGCGCAAGCCCATTCGTATACTTGCTACAGCAAGCGGGTGTAGAAACACTGAATGCAGCGAAGCGTTTTATTCGTATCAAAAAGCCTATCCGTTTTGAAGATGGCGATAAGTGGGCAGAGTTTGTTCCATTTAACGGCTTCCGTATGGACTTTGAGATCGACTTTAACCACCCAGCAATTGAATCTGATGAGCAACGTTTGTTGTTTGATTTCTCTTCACAAGGCTTTGTGAAAGAAATCTCTCGCGCTCGTACTTTCGGCTTCATGCGCGATATTGAGTATCTACAATCTCAAAACCTAGTACTTGGCGGTAGCTTCGATAACGCTATCGTTCTAGACGAATACCGAATTCTTAATGAAGAAGGTCTACGTTTTGACAATGAGTTCGTAACTCACAAAGTACTGGATGCGATTGGTGACCTTTACATGTGTGGACACGCTATTATTGGTGAGTTCCGTGCATACAAATCAGGTCACGGCCTAAACAACCAACTACTACGTGCAGTACTTGCTGACGCAGAAGCTTGGGAATGGGCAACATTCGAAGAAGAAGTAGGCTCTCCTGTTGCATTTGCTGAGCCAGGAATGGTTCTAGCGTAATTGTTGTTTACAACAATATAAGATTTCGAAAACCAGGTCATTGACCTGGTTTTTTTGTATCTATTTTCCAGATACAGTGTCGTCAACATCCGAAAGTTGACTACCAATGGGCTACAGTCTGGCTAATCCGTCAGCAATTAGAAAGAAAAGTTCCAAGCACATCAAACAAATGGGGTTATAAATGGTCGTTGGTGTGAAAATTACTTACACTAAAGGGCATTAATTTTAACTCAAGCCTTGAAAACTCTACTCTCAAGTACAATATCAAAGATACTAGATTTATCTCAGTATCCTTGGTTAGTAACTGAAGACTAGTTCATAGCTAGTAGAGACTGACGGCATTTAAAATAGATCGCGGACGATCTGAGAACGAAGAGATTCCAAGCACATGATTACTAAGCTGCTGACAAAGGTAATTGGCAGTCGCAATGACAGAACACTGCGCCGCCTTAGAAAAATTGTAAAAGAAATTAATAACTACGAACCAACGTTTGAAGCACTTTCAGACGAAGAGCTAAAAGCAAAAACGGTTGAGTTTCGTGAGCGCTTAGATAAAGGTGAATCGCTAGACCAGCTTCTACCGGAAGCATTTGCTACGGTACGTGAAGCGTCTAAGCGTGTTTACGGCATGCGTCACTTTGACGTGCAAATGATTGGCGGCATGGTTCTAAATGCTGGCCAAATTGCAGAAATGCGTACTGGTGAAGGTAAGACTCTTACAGCAACCTTACCAGCTTATCTTAACGCCCTACCTAGCAAAGGTGTTCACGTAGTAACGGTGAACGACTACCTAGCGAAGCGTGATGCGGAAACAAACCGCCCATTATTTGAATTCCTTGGTATGACGGTTGGCGTGAACGTGCCAAACATGGCTCCGCCAGAGAAAAAAGAAGCGTACCAAGCTGACATCCTATACGGAACAAACAACGAGTTTGGTTTCGATTACCTACGTGACAACATGGCTTTCCGTGCTGAAGATCGTGTTCAACGTGAACGCTTCTTCGCTGTTGTCGATGAAGTTGACTCAATCTTAATCGATGAAGCTCGTACTCCACTTATTATCTCGGGTCCAGCTGAAGATAGTTCAGATCTTTACACGCGTATTAACACGTTGATCCCTAACCTTGAGCGCCAAGACAAAGAAGATTCTGAAGAGTACCGTGGTGAAGGTCATTACACCATGGACGAGAAATCGAAGCAGGTTCACCTGACTGAAAACGGTCAAGAATTTGTAGAAGAGCTAATGGTGAAAAACGGTCTGATGGAAGAGGGTGACACGCTTTACTCTCCAACAAATATCAGCCTATTGCACCATGTTAATGCAGCGCTGCGTGCACACGTATTGTTTGAGAAAGACGTCGATTACATCGTTACTGAAGAAGGCGAAGTGGTTATCGTTGATGAACATACTGGTCGTACTATGCCAGGTCGTCGTTGGTCTGAAGGTTTACACCAAGCTGTTGAAGCTAAAGAAGGAGTGAAGATTCAGAATGAAAACCAGACGCTAGCATCGATTACATTCCAGAACTTCTTCCGTCTATACGAAAAACTGTCAGGTATGACAGGTACTGCCGATACTGAAGCTTTCGAATTCCAGTCTATCTACGGCCTAGAAACAGTGGTTATCCCAACCAACAAACCTATGGTGCGTAACGATATGCCAGATGTGGTTTATCGTACTGAAGAAGACAAGTTCAACGCGATCATTGAAGACATCAAAGACCGTGTCGCAGCTGGTCAGCCATCACTGGTTGGTACGGTTTCTATCGAGAAGTCTGAACTACTGTCTAATGCACTGAAAAAAGCAAAAATTAAGCACAGCGTTCTAAATGCTAAGTTCCACGAAATGGAAGCAGAGATCGTTGCACAAGCTGGTATGCCGAGTGCGGTAACTATCGCAACTAACATGGCCGGTCGTGGTACCGATATCGTGTTAGGTGGTAGCTGGCAGGCACAAGTTGAGAAGCTAGAGAATCCAACCAAAGAGCAGATCGAGAAGATCAAAGCTGATTGGAGAGTAATCCACGATAAAGTACTTGAGTCAGGTGGTCTGCACATCATAGGTACTGAACGTCATGAATCTCGCCGTATCGATAACCAGCTACGTGGTCGTTCTGGTCGTCAAGGTGATGCGGGTTCTTCTCGTTTCTACCTATCAATGGAAGATTCTCTGCTACGTATCTTTACATCGGATCGTATGGCTGGTCTTATCCAAAGTGGTATGGACGAAGGCGAAGCGATCGAATCTAAGATGCTTTCTCGCTCAATTGAAAAAGCACAACGTAAAGTTGAAGGTCGTAACTTCGATATCCGTAAGCAGCTTCTTGAGTACGATGATGTAGCCAATGACCAACGTAAAGTGGTTTATGAGCTTCGTGACGAACTGATGAGTTCTGACGACATCAGTGAGATGATCGAACACAACCGTGAAGATGTACTGGCATCAGTCATTGATGAATACATCGCACCTCAGTCTCTTGAAGACATGTGGGATATCGCGGGTCTACAAGATCGTCTGAAGAATGACTTTGATCTAGACTTTGATATTCAAGGTTGGTTAGACGAAGACGACAAGCTTTATGAAGAAGCTTTGCGTGAGCGTATTCTTGGCATGGCGGTTGATTCGTACAAACAGAAAGAAGAAGTGGTTGGTGCTCAAGTACTGCGTAACTTCGAGAAATCTGTGATGCTACAAACGCTAGACGGTCTTTGGAAAGAGCATTTGGCTGCGATGGATCACCTTCGTCAAGGTATCCACCTGCGTGGTTATGCTCAGAAGAACCCGAAACAAGAGTACAAGCGCGAGTCGTTTGAACTGTTTGAAGGCCTACTAGATGTACTAAAAACAGACGTTGTTACCATCCTTTCTAAAGTTCGCGTTCAGCAACAAGAAGAAGTTGAAAAGATGGAAGCTCAACGTCAAGCTCAAGCTGAAGAAGCGGCGCGTCGTGCACAGGCACAACATGCAACGGCTGAAAACCAGCTAGGTGACAATGAAGCTGAAGCGGCATCTCCACAAACGGTAGTACGTGATGAGCGTAAAGTGGGTCGTAACGAGCCATGTCCATGTGGAAGTGGCAAGAAGTACAAGCAGTGTCACGGTAAAATCGCGTAAGTTTAATGAATCGTTGTTGTAGCGCATGATAGCTGCGTTGGTGGTACTCACTTACAGTCGTAAGCTCTGTGCCACCGCCTTGCTCTCAAGCACTACAACTTAGCTTCATAAAACTGATAAATAGAATATAAAGAGTCGCTTAGGCGGCTCTTTTTGTATGTAAATTTCGTGGCTTACTTTGTTACGCAAGGAAGTCGTCATTCCCTATAGCGAGGAACGAGCGTAGTAGGGAATCTCGTTTAGTTAGGCTCACGTTGTTTTATATCCCCAACTCAGTCGTTCCTCCTTCTGGAGGATGACGTATTCAGGGACTATGTGAGTTAAGCGTTTTATTAAGGAACACCAACACATGAAAAGAATCCATATTGTAGCTGGCATTATCTTTAACCAAGATAAGTCACAGGTATTTATCACTAAACGTCCGGACGACAAACACAAGGGCGGTTTTTGGGAGTTCCCTGGTGGCAAGGTTGAAGTGGGCGAAACCATTGAACAAGCTATGACTCGTGAGCTTGATGAAGAGATTGGCATCAAGGTGACAGAACAGTCTCTGTTTGAGCACCTTGAGTTTGATTACACCGATAAGTCGCTTAAGTTCGACTTCATCCTTGTGACTGACTTTGAGGAACAACCTTATGGCAAAGAAGGTCAACAAGGTGAATGGGTAAGCCTAGAATCATTGAATCAATACGCTTTCCCAGAGGCAAATGTGCCAATTTTAGAGCGAGTGATAAAAGAGTTTTCGTAATTGCTAGCCTGAGTTTGAGATTGTTGTTAGTTTAAAGAGATTAATCGATTGAACGTTGCTGCAAGAGATAAGCGGCAACCGTAACCAAAACAATGGAGATATTCGCAGTGGTAAGAATTGCAATTGCAGGAGCAGCGGGCCGCATGGGTCGCAACTTGGTGAAAGCCGCTCATCATAATTCAGAAGCAAGTGTTGGTGCTGGCTCGGAACGTCCAGAGTCATCTTTGGTCGGCGTAGATGTCGGTGAGTTATGCGGTGAAGGTCGTTTTGATGTTGCTCTAGTCGATGACCTGTCTAAAGCCATCGAAGAGTTTGACGTGATCGTCGATTTTACAGCCCCTGTTAGCACATTAGCGAATATTGAACTTTGTAAACGTCACGGTAAAAAACTGATTATCGGTACGACGGGTTTCTCTGAAGAAGAGAAGCAGGTGATTGATGCTGCTTCAAAAGAGATGGCTATCGTAATGGCACCTAACTACAGCGTTGGTGTGAACCTGGTCTTTAAGCTGCTAGAGAAGGCCGCTAAAGTGATGGGCGATTACTGTGATGTCGAGATCGTTGAGGCGCACCACCGCCATAAAGTCGATGCACCTTCTGGTACTGCGATTGGTATGGGCGAAGCGATTGCTGGTGCGATGGGCAACGAGCTGAACGATGTAGCTGTATGGTCACGCGAAGGTATTACTGGCGAGCGTACTAAAGATGAGATTGGTTTCGCGACGATTCGTGCCGGTGACATTATTGGTGAACACACCGCTATGTTTGCTGATATCGGTGAGCGAGTGGAAATTACCCATAAAGCCACTGATCGAATGACTTTCGCTAATGGCGCAATCAAGGCTGCAGTCTGGTTAAATGATAAACCAGCCGGCTTTTATACCATGACTGATGTCCTAGGTTTGAATGACCTGTAAATAGATATTTATGCGCTGGCAATTGCCGGCGCTTTCTTTATTTGATACATTTCCCTTCGTAATATCCCTTTTACAAACCTCCCTATAGTTTCTTCTTATCGTCGATTTTCTCTTATTTAACTGTCTTTTTTAATGCTTATAATGTGTTTTTTGTTTTAGGTCTTTAAATTACGATCTTTTCTCTTTGTATTTATCGATTGCGTTTTGTTGCTGATATTTTTATTACTCTATGGTTGGCTAAAATGAGGGGTGAAAATTAGAAAATCGTAATATTCGGCCGAAATGAGCATGAAAGTTGAACTTTTGAAGCTTTGATGGCATAAATTGAATTAGTCCTTACAAATGTTTAATTTCTTTTGCGTTAAATGTTGACACGTATCACGCACATCACTAAAATACCGCCAATTTGTCTAATTTCCATAAACACGCAGTTTCTGGTGTTGCAGGAAGGTAGATTTGCAAATTAAATCAATTTTAATGCATTTTTATTTCTGGAGGTTGTCTTGAAGAAGTCAGCACTACTCGTCCTAGAAGATGGGACAGTATTTCACGGTGAAGCCATTGGCGCTGTAGGTTCTGCAGTTGGTGAAGTCGTTTTTAATACCTCGATGACGGGGTACCAAGAAATCCTCACTGATCCTTCCTATTCTCAACAAATCGTTACCCTTACTTACCCTCACATTGGCAATACCGGAACCAATTCCGAAGACGAAGAATCCTCTTCAATCCACGCTCAAGGCCTTGTGATTCGCGATCTCCCTCTAATCGCTTCTAACTTCCGTAATGAACAATCCCTTTCTGATTACCTTAAGTCGCAAAACGTTGTTGGTATCGCTGATATCGATACTCGTAAACTGACGCGTATTCTTCGTGAAAAAGGCGCTCAGAACGGTTGTATCGTAGCGGGTAACAATTTAGACGAAGCTTTGGCTCTAGCTAAAGCAAAAGAATTTCCTGGCCTGAAAGGTATGGACCTTGCGAAAGAAGTTACAACAAAAGAAGCGTATCAATGGAAACAAGGTTCGTGGACGCTTACGGGTGGACTTCCTGAAGCGAAAGCAGACTCTGAATTGCCATACCACGTTGTTGCTTATGACTTCGGTGCAAAACGAAACATCCTACGAATGCTTGTTGACCGCGGCTGCCGCCTAACGGTTGTTCCTGCTGAAACTTCTGCTGAAGAAGTACTAGCTCTGAACCCAGACGGTGTTTTCCTTTCAAATGGCCCTGGTGACCCAGAACCATGTACTTACGCAATTGAAGCGACAAAAGTGTTCCTAGAAAAAGGCTTACCAATCTTCGGTATTTGTCTAGGTCACCAGATTCTTGCTCTTGCGTCAGGCGCTAAGACAGTGAAGATGAAGTTTGGTCACCACGGTGCAAACCACCCGGTTAAAGATTTAGATCGTGATGTTGTGATGATTACTTCGCAAAACCACGGCTTTGCTGCTGACGAAGAAACCCTTCCAGAGACACTACGTGCAACGCACAAATCACTATTTGATGGTTCTCTACAAGGTATTCACCGTACAGACAAACCAGCATTCAGCTTCCAAGGTCACCCTGAAGCAAGCCCAGGTCCAGAAGACGCAGCGCCGTTATTCGACCACTTTATTGAACTAATCAAACAGCACACAGCGTAATTCGGAGTAGTAGACAATGCCAAAACGTACTGACATTAAAAGTATTCTTATTCTAGGTGCTGGCCCGATCGTTATCGGCCAAGCATGTGAGTTCGATTACTCTGGTGCTCAAGCTTGTAAAGCGCTTCGCGAAGAAGGTTACCGAGTTATTCTTGTAAACTCGAACCCAGCGACAATCATGACTGACCCAGATATGGCCGATGCAACTTACATCGAACCTATCCAATGGGAAGTTGTGCGTAATATCATCGCTAAAGAGAAGCCTGATGCAGTTCTACCTACTATGGGTGGCCAAACTGCATTGAACTGTGCTCTAGACCTAGAAAAGCACGGTGTTCTTGAAGAGTTCGGTGTTGAAATGATTGGTGCAACGGCTGACGCTATCGATAAAGCAGAAGACCGTTCACGCTTCGATAAAGCAATGAAAGCAATTGGCCTTGAGTGTCCAACTGCTGATACAGCGAAAACGATGGAAGAAGCTTACAAAGTTTTAGACATGGTTGGCTTCCCTTGTATCATTCGTCCATCGTTCACGATGGGTGGTACTGGTGGCGGTATCGCTTACAACAAAGAAGAATTTGAAGAAATCTGTCGTCGTGGTTTGGACCTATCTCCAACTAATGAACTTCTTATCGATGAATCACTTATCGGTTGGAAAGAGTACGAGATGGAAGTGGTTCGTGACAAAAACGACAACTGCATCATCGTATGTGCGATTGAAAACTTCGACCCAATGGGTATTCACACAGGTGACTCAATCACTGTGGCTCCAGCTCAAACGCTGACAGATAAAGAATACCAACTAATGCGTAACGCATCTCTAGCAGTATTGCGTGAGATTGGTGTTGAAACAGGTGGTTCAAACGTACAGTTTGGTATCAACCCGAAAGATGGCCGTATGGTTATCATCGAGATGAACCCACGTGTATCTCGCTCTTCAGCACTAGCTTCTAAAGCAACAGGTTTCCCAATCGCTAAGATTGCAGCGAAACTGGCTGTTGGCTTCACGCTAGACGAGCTAATGAATGACATCACTGGCGGCGCAACGCCAGCATCATTCGAACCAACAATCGACTACGTAGTAACTAAGATTCCTCGTTTTAACTTCGAGAAATTTGCAGGTGCTAACGACCGTCTAACGACGCAAATGAAGTCTGTTGGTGAAGTTATGGCTATCGGCCGTAACCAACAAGAATCTCTACAAAAAGCACTTCGCGGCCTAGAAGTTGGCGCGACTGGTTTTGACGAAATGGTAGACCTAGATGCACCAGATGCTCTAACGACTATCCGTCACGAACTGAAAGAAGCTGGCGCAGAGCGTATTTGGTACATCGCTGACGCATTCCGTGCTGGTATGTCGGTAGATGGTGTATTCAACCTAACGCAAATCGACCGTTGGTTCCTAGTTCAAATCGAAGACATCGTTAAGCTAGAGCAAGAACTTAAAGCGAAAGGCTTTGCTGGTCTGAACAAAGACGAGCTAAACAAGCTTAAGCGTAAAGGTTTTGCTGATGCGCGCCTATCTAAGATTCTAGGTGTAGCGGAAAGCGAAATCCGTCGTCTGCGTGACCAGTACGATATCCACCCAGTGTACAAGCGTGTAGATACATGTGCGGCTGAGTTCTCTTCTGATACAGCTTACATGTACTCTTCTTACGATGACGAGTGTGAAGCGAACCCAACAGACAAAGACAAGATCATGATTCTAGGCGGCGGTCCAAACCGTATCGGCCAAGGTATTGAATTTGACTACTGTTGTGTACATGCATCACTAGCACTACGTGAAGATGGTTACGAAACTATCATGGTTAACTGTAACCCTGAGACAGTTTCTACAGACTACGATACATCTGACCGTCTGTACTTCGAACCAGTAACTCTGGAAGACGTACTAGCAATCGCACGTGTAGAGAAGCCAAAAGGCGTTATCGTTCAGTACGGTGGTCAAACACCACTTAAACTGGCTCGTGCTCTTGAAGCTGCTGGTGTACCAATCATCGGTACTAGCCCAGACGCAATCGACCGTGCAGAAGACCGTGAGCGTTTCCAAGTTGCTGTAGACCGCCTAGGCCTACTTCAGCCAGAGAACGCGACAGTAACAACGATGGAGCAAGCGGTTGAGAAATCTCGCGAAATCGGCTTCCCACTGGTTGTACGTCCTTCTTACGTACTTGGTGGTCGTGCGATGGAAATCGTATACGACGAGCAAGATCTACGTCGCTACTTCAACGAAGCAGTTAGCGTATCAAACGAATCTCCAGTACTACTTGATAGCTTCCTAGACGACGCTGTTGAAGTCGACGTTGATGCGATTTGTGACGGTGAACGCGTTGTTATCGGCGGTATCATGGAGCATATCGAGCAAGCGGGTGTTCACTCAGGTGACTCAGCATGTTCTCTTCCTGCATACACGCTAAGCCAAGAAATCCAAGACGTAATGCGCGAGCAAGTTGAAAAGCTAGCGTTTGAGTTGGGTGTTCGTGGTCTGATGAACACGCAGTTTGCTGTTAAGAACAATGAAGTGTACCTAATCGAGGTTAACCCTCGTGCAGCACGTACGGTTCCATTCGTATCTAAAGCAACTGGCGCACCAATCGCTAAGATTGCCGCTCGTGTAATGGCAGGTCAATCTCTAGAGTCTCAAGGCTTTACGAAAGAAATCATCCCACCTTACTATTCAGTGAAAGAAGTTGTACTTCCATTCAACAAGTTCCCTGGTGTTGACCCACTGTTAGGCCCAGAAATGCGCTCTACTGGTGAAGTTATGGGTGTTGGCGCGACATTCGCAGAAGCATACTCTAAAGCAGAATTGGGTTGTGGTCACATCTACCCTGAAGGCGGTCGTGCATTGCTTTCTGTTCGCGAAGGCGACAAAGAGCGTGTTGTTGACCTAGCATCTAAGCTATCTAAGCTTGGTTACCAGCTAGACGCAACTCACGGTACTGCGGTTATCCTTGGTGAAGCGGGTATCAACCCACGTTTAGTAAACAAGGTACACGAAGGTCGTCCTCACATTCTTGACCGTATCAAGAATAACGAGTACACGTATATCGTGAACACTGCAGCTGGCCGTCAAGCGATTGAAGACTCTAAAGTTCTTCGTCGTGGAGCACTTGCTGAGAAAGTGAACTACACGACTACGCTAAACGCTGCATTCGCGACTTGTATGGCGCACACTGCAGACGCGAAAACTTCAGTAACTTCAGTTCAAGAGCTACACGCTCAGGTTAAAGCTTCTCAAGCTTAATCGCCTAAAGTGTATCGCTGTTAAGCGGATATGAATGCTCAAAGCCCACTCTTCGGAGTGGGCTTTTTTATGTCTGTTAGATAGCATGAGTTAAATGATGAAAATCAGGAATAGGTTAGAATCTTGTGTTTCGTTATTGCTCGTCTGCCGTGAGTGGTAACTTGTCGCTACACAGGACTTTAAGGCGTTGGGTATATGGAAATCACTCTAGAAATATTGGCTATCTTGTTTGTTGTCGCAACGGCAGCAGGCTTTATTGATGCAATGGCTGGCGGCGGTGGGTTATTGACTCTACCAGCATTGCTAGCGGCTGGAGTTCCACCAACGCAGGCACTGGCAACCAATAAACTCCAAAGCTCCTTCGGCAGCTTCTCTGCGAGTTGGTATTTCGTGCGCAATGGTATCGTCAGTATTAAGGAGATGCGCCTCGCTATCTTTTGTACCTTTATTGGTTCTGCAATTGGTGCCGAGCTAGTCCAACACATTGATGCGAGCTTACTGACCAGTGTTATCCCGTTGCTGCTCATCGCTATCTCTCTCTATTTCCTGTTAGCCCCCCCAACTAGAGCATCTGAAGGAAAACAGAAGGTCTCTGAGGCGATGTTTGCTCTGTGTGTTGGTGGCGGTGTGGGTTTCTATGATGGCTTTTTTGGCCCAGGAACAGGTTCTATCTTCACCGTCTGCTTTGTTGCGATTGGTCACTTCTCGTTAGTCGATGCAACGGCGCGCACTAAGGTACTTAACTTTACCTCGAATATCGCGGCCTTAATTTTCTTTATTTTGGCTGGTTTGCCAATTTGGGAGTTAGGATTAGTGATGGCGGTTGGTGGCTTTATGGGCGCTCAGCTTGGCGCTAAAGTAGTAGTGACAAAAGGGCAGAAATGGATTCGCCCTCTTGTGATCGTGATGTCGATGCTAATGGCGTCTAAACTGCTTTGGGAACAGCATCAACAATGGATTCTATCAGTGTTTTAACTCGCGGAGACTGGTAGCTATTCGGTCTGACACAGATATGAATTGGTCGAATTAAACCTGTTAATTCGTGGAAGCTAAACAGGTATTGAGACTTAATATTGAGTGTTTTTACGATTGAGAGTGGGATTAAGGCTGGTCCAGTCCCACCCAATGCAAGTTGCGCTGCTGCGGTGTAGGCATCCATCTCCATCAAGGGTTTAATTCCAAACTTTTCTAACACTGAGAGCTGATAAGAGTTGGCAGGGTTGGTCATATCGTTGGTAATCACCAATGGAGGAAGCTCCGTTAACGGCGACTTACTCACTATGTAAAACGGCTCATCAAATAGATGAAAGGTCATCAACCCATGATGCGGTGGCAACAAGCCAGCACACAACCCCAAGGTCGCCTTGCCAGATTGCACTCGCTCTATGATTCTTGGCGTGTGGTTGGTGGTTATTGTGATGTATTTATCTTGCTGGATAAATTGGCCCATCATCTCACCTAAATAACCGGCTATCAGAGACTTAGAACTGTCTAGGGTGATGAGAGTGGTATCTTCCAACTCTTGCTGTTCATAAATAAGCCCGCGAAGTTCATTGAATGTAGGGCCAATACTCTCGATTAATGCAAGCGCATCTGGCGTGAGTTTTATCTGTCGGCCACTCGGTTCAATGAGCTTTTTACCTAGCTTCTTTTCTAAATTCGCAATCCGTTTACTGACCGCTGATTGGCTGATATAAAGCAAACTTCCTGTGCGGCTCATGGTTTTTGCTTTACTCAATACCAGTAGAGTTTCGATTCCTTCGAGTAGCATTAGGTTATATTCATGAAAGTTGGGAATGATTGAATCAAGTTACCTGAAACGACATTCATTCTCTAGTCTTGAGCTCATAGATATCAAACAAGCTAGGAGTTTTGAAGCTAGCCCGTCAGTTAGTTAGTCTCCCTTAACTAGGCTCGCGATGCGTTGGCCGAAATAGAAAGCAGTCTGAAGATCGTTGCTGTTGATGTGATTACTAGTGCTATCTGACGTCTCATCTTCACTGGCGACCAAACCAATGCTTGATCCTGTGCGATTCAAACCTAAGCTATCAATGTGCTTTGAGATATCAAGCCCTGCCCAAATCATGCCATGCTGACAAGCCAGAGTGAAAAAGCTCAACAAGGTTTGTTGTTGCTCACCGTTAAGGCTGCCGCCAGTGGTAAAGCCTGCTGCGAGTTTATTTCGCCACGCTTTGTTACAGTAGCTATCACTGCTTGCATCCATAAAACTCTTAAACTGCGCGGCTGGTGAGCCCATGTAAGTCGGGGATCCAAAGATAATGGCGTCACAGTTATCTAATGACTTGAGCTTATCGTCATTGTCATACCTTCCTTCGACCACTTCAGAAGATAGCACTTCGACAAGGAGTACTGAGTTAGGTTGTTGAGTGTTAATACCTTCAGCGATTGTCTCTGCAACTTGCTTAGTTGCTCCATTCTTAGAGAAGAAAACAATGCCCACTTTACCAATACCCATCTTGAACTCCCGCTTGCCAATGTTAGTAAATAAAATATTTTATAAAGTTATTTGTTTATTAATATAGCCTGTGGACTAGATAAGTAAATAAAAAACATTACTAAACTGGTGGGCTAATGGACTAATGGACTAATGGACTAATGGACTAATGGACTAACTAAATTGAGTTTTAGGAAAGGAGGGGATCTTTGATGAGTGGAAATAGAGGGTATAGTGATTTGAAACCGGATCAAAAAAGGCTCCTTTACGGAGCCTTTCTCTTTGTAATGATAGCTTATTTGATGGCGAAGGTCGGCAATGATAAATGCCAGCGAATAGCGCCAAGTCTAATCAATAGTGTTGAGAACACGCCGGCCAGAAATGCAGTTTCTGAGTCGTGCCCCATACTGATCGCCATGGTGTGGAAAGCGCCACCAATGATACAAGCGGTCGCGTAGACTTCACTTCTTAGAATCATTGGCACTTCACGGGCAAGTACGTCACGGATAATACCGCCACCGCAGCCGGTGATGACACCCATGATGATAGCAACTAATGCAGAATCTTGATAAATCAGTGCTTTTTCTACACCAATGCCAACAAATACCGCTAAGCCTATCGCATCACATACTGGCAGGATCCACCAAGCAAGGCGTTTGGGGCGTCTTACTATAATCATGGTCAGCAAGCAGGTGGTGATGATGACCCAAAGATAGGTGGTGTCGGTGATCCAAAACACGGGAGTTGCACCCAGAGCCATGTCTCGAATTGTACCGCCACCAATTGCGGTTACACTGCCTAAAACGGCTACGCCAAAGGGGTCCATCTTAAGACGGCCAGCGACAAAAACGCCTGAGACGGCAAAGATGGCAGTGCCAAATAAATCGATAATATAAAGCAGCATGGAGTCCATGATACTGGTGCTCTTATGGTTAAAATTGTAGGGACAGGTCGGTGGCGAATTGTACGAAAAAACGCAGCAAATAGTTAGTGATTTTGCCTAGCTCTATCGAAGAAATCGCACACTTGTTGGATCGCTTGCAAAGTTCTCGTTGTTGGGCGATTAATCCAGTCAGAATTGAGTGACCAAATCTGATTTTGAGCAACTGCTGGGATCTCATCTTGCCAAGTTTGCCACATGGTTCCATTCTCAATCGCGTGCTGAGACGTGAAGATCACTTGTGGTTTCCTTAATACAACTTGTTCAATACCAACTTGCGGATATGGGGAGGCGCTGTCTTCAAAAATATTGTGGCCACCACAAAACTCAAACACCTCACTTGGCCAGTGCCCTTGAGCAACAGTGATGATCGGCTTCTCACTGAGTTGGTAGAAGTAGTTTACTGGCTCGGCATCTTTGTATTTTAGTCTCAACGCGTTGAGCTGCTCTCTGTATTGCTGAGCGTTATTTTCGCCAATACTTGGATCGCTAGCGTATTGGCTCAGTTGTTCAATATTGGTTGCGATACTGTCTAGGCTTTTGGTCTTGGAGTAGTAAATATTAAAACCAAATTGCTCTAGTTTCGCGAGCTCTCTGGGCGGGTTTCCGGCTGGCCACGCAAGAATCAAATCAGGCTGAAGAGCGATGATCTTCTCAACCTTGATACCTTGATAGTTTGCCACTTTTTCAAGCTTATCGGCTT
The DNA here is from genome assembly GCF_002872555.1 of Vibrio sp. 10N.286.55.E10. Taxonomy (NCBI): domain Bacteria; kingdom Pseudomonadati; phylum Pseudomonadota; class Gammaproteobacteria; order Vibrionales; family Vibrionaceae; genus Vibrio; species Vibrio sp. 10N.286.55.E10. The sequence goes on along the minus strand of NZ_MCSD01000009.1, from coordinate 100,261 downwards.
GTGGTGGGTAATCACTTCGTTCACTTACGGCAACAAGGCTGTTGCCTAAACCTGCGCTGTACGCGAGCTCAGTGGCATGAGGAGCAAGGCTGACCACGCGTTGAGCTGGCTGTACTTTTTCTTGAGTCCGTGGTGCTTCTTCTGCAAATGATAAAGGCAGCCATAAGCTGGAAGACAAAATAGTAAGGCTTGTAACAAGTGCTGAAGGTTTCACTCTAAATCCCTTGGTGAATAAATAGTAAGGCTAGGCTTTGTAAAAATATCCAGATAGCGATGCGACCAAAGAGTAGTTTCTGAACCTGAGACAGATGCAGAGCTGACGGTGCGATTCTGCCGCCTAATTTTGCACGAATGGCTTTAGTGTTGTCGTAAATCGCAGGGCCACCTAATGATAACTCCAGTTTGTTGCCAACGGCCGTGATCAACCAGGCAGGGCCGGGCAGTGGCCAAGAGCGACTCTGAACTAACATCATCTTAAACGTGTGTGTGGCTTTATCACCACATACGATCATCAAAGCAAAAAAACGCATCGGTATAAATTCGAGAATCGCGACTATCTTGATCGCCGTTGAGCCGAACGGAGAAAATTGCTTGCGACTTGGCGACCAAGCTCGAGCTAATTCGACCACAAGGCGATACATTAACGCGGTGATTCCACCACCAATGGCGTACCAGAACAACACACAAACTACGTTACGAGCGTAGCCCATGATGATGGTTTCTGTGGCGGCTTTGCCTAGGCCAAGTGACGAAAGTGATTCAGTTTGACGATTGATAATCGGAGCCAGTAACTGACGAGCGGCCGCTTTATCTTCTCGGCCTAATGCTTTGATTAACTGATTTGCCAGCTTTTCATTATTGCGCCAATCAATCGCGAGTAATAAAAGTGCTAATTCAAATAGTTGAGATTGCCAAACCAATGGTTGCAGTGCCAGAAGAATAACCAGAGTCGGCAGTACCATTAACCCCCAGGCTAATGTGCCTGAGATTAAACTTTGGGAATAGTTGTGGTTGTTATTAACCTTGCTTGCTAAAAGCTCAGCAAACTTATGCCATAAGGTCGTGGGGTGTGCGGCATGGGGGATAGGTAAAATTAAATGAAAAAGCAGTGCTCCCCACATCACAAGGAGCACGCCATTTGCAAATACCTGATCAAACAGTGTTTGCATGTCTAGTCGCTTACTTTAGTAGGGCAACCATCTTGATAACCATTTCAGAAGAGCTTTGCGCTGCTAATGGCAGGAACTCTTCGAAGCTCATTGGTGATTCTTTGTCTGCAACGTCAGAGATTGCACGAACAACCACGAATGGTACTTGGAATTGGTGACAAGCTTGAGCGATAGCCGATGCTTCCATCTCTACAGCAACGACAGATGGGAAGTGCTTGCGGATGAACTCTTGGCGTTCTGCTGTGCAAACAAATGCGTCGCCAGTACAGATAAGACCGCGAACGGCATGCTTATCTTCCATTTGTGCTAGCGCTTGTTCAGCAACAGCCATCAGTTTGTCGTCAGCTTTGAACGCTGCTGGTTGACCTGCCATTTGGCCAATTTCGTAACCGAAAGCTGTAACGTCTGCATCGTGGTGACGAACTTCAGTCGAGATAACCACATCGCCAAGGTTCAGTGTTGAATCAAAACCGCCAGCAGAGCCTGTGTTTAGAACGACATCTGGTTGGTATTCGCTTAATAGGATTGAAGTACCAACAGCTGCTGCTACTTTACCAATGCCAGATTGAAGCAAAACAACGTCAACACCATTTAGCTGACCAGAGAAAAAGGTACAACCGCCTTTATTAACTTCAGTAATGTCTGAAATTGCTGCTTTTAGGATCGCAACTTCTTGCTCCATTGCGCCAATGATGCCGATTTTCATGTGTAGTCTCTTAATAAATAATATTTAAACAGTAGAGCGAAATTGTAGCATGGATAAGAAGTGTCGAGCGACTGCCCAGAGGCACTTCTCATCCGAATAGCAGCGATTTATCTGCGTATTCTTTTATCTACTTGATTAGGCCTTCGCTTTTCAAGCTAGCACGAAGTTGTTCAGCTCGTTTTCGGTTTACGCCAAAATCAGAATGGCCAGTACGAGACTCTGAACGCACGATCAGTTTGCCATCGGTGATCTTAAGCTCTAAGTCATCGACAAAGCGCATGATGCGAGAGGTACATTCAACACGCAGATAATCTTCTGTTTTACTCGCGGTTTTCGATCCCGGTAAGGTTAGTGCAACCTGCTCAATCGCATCTAGGTTTGCTGAATCTGATAACTCAAACGCGGCCAATGCGTGCTGCTCACGATCATCTTGAGTTGATACGCAGTTTGGTTTGTCTCCACAAGGTGATGAAGTTCTATCTTTCATGTCCGTGATTCCTTGGCTGCATGCGGTTAACGTTAAAAGTGATAGCGAGAGGAGAGCGGCTTTTTTCATAGTGTTTCCTATGGCTTGTTTTTAATTCTAATTGTAGTTATCGGTATTGGCTTATTTGTAATTGTTTTACGTATTTTCGTTGTGCTTTTGATAAACGAATCTAATTCAAAAAAGGATCCATAATTGGATCCTTTTTTATAGTAACGAACTGAGTAATAAAGGAAACCTAATCACACTTCTAGGTAATCTAATATCCCTTCTGCTGCTTTGCGGCCTTCATCGATAGCGGTCACCACCAAGTCAGATCCTCGAACCGCATCACCACCTGCAAAGATCTTGCTGTTGGTGGTTTGGTATTGAAACTCTTGTTTGCCGGAGGCTTTGATTCGCCCCCATTGATCGAGTTCCACACCGAAAGGTTCTAACCATTCCATCGCATGAGGTTGGAAACCAAATGCCATGATCACAGCATCGGCTTCAAGAACATGTTCACTGCCTTCGACAGGTTCTGGACGACGACGACCGGCTTCATCTGGCTCACCCAAAGCAGTTTTCACGACTTTGACACCAACCACATGACCAGCGTTGTTAAGCTCTAAGCCAATAGGTTGTAGGTTGAACTTGAACTTCACACCCTCTTCACGTGCATTTTTTACCTCACGGCGAGAGCCCGGCATATTGGCTTCATCTCGACGGTAAGCACACACAACATTAGCCGCATGTTGACGAATCGAAGTTCGGACACAGTCCATCGCGGTATCACCACCACCAAGCACGACCACTTTTTTGTCCTTCATGTCGATGAATGGCGTTGGGTTATCCAGTTCCATTACCTTATAGGTATTGGAAACAAGGAAGGGTAGAGCATCATAAACGCCTGGTGCTTCTTCGTTGTCTAACCCAGCACGCATGTTTTTATAGGTGCCGACACCTAAGAAGACAGCGTCGTAGTCATCGACAAGTTGTTGTAGTTGAACGTCTTTACCGACTTCGGTATTCATCTTAAATTCGACACCCATACCACTAAAGATACGGCGTCGGTTTTCCATGATACCTTTCTCAAGTTTGAACGATGGGATACCAAACGTGAGCAGGCCACCGATCTCTGGGTAACGGTCAAATACCACGGCCTTCACACCGTTTCGAACTAAGATATCAGCTGCAGCAAGCCCTGCGGGGCCAGCGCCGATGATAGCGACTTTTTTATCGGTCCATTCAACGTGAGACATGTCTGGCTTCCAGCCCATCTCAAACGCTTTGTCATTGATGTATTTTTCAATGTTGCCGATGGTTACTGCGCCGAAATCATCATTGAGGGTACAAGATCCCTCGCACAGTCGGTCCTGAGGACAAACTCGTCCACACACCTCAGGTAAACTGTTGGTTTGGTGAGACAGTTCAGCGGCTTCGATAATGCGTCCTTCATTGGCAAGCTTAAGCCACTGAGGGATGTAGTTATGGACTGGACACTTCCATTCACAGTATGGGTTACCACAGTCTAAACAACGGTCTGCTTGTGCTTTGGCTTGCTGTTTAGTGAAAGGTTCGTAGATCTCTACAAACTCAATCTTACGAATCTTGATTGGTTTCTTCGCTGGATCTACGCGATTCACATCAATAAATTGGTATACATTCTGGCTCATTATTGGCTCCTTCCAATTATTGCGCTTGAACACGAAGTTCAGCAGAGCTACGGCTTTGGTGACCGAGCAAGGTGTTGAGATCCGCCGTCTTCGGCTTCACTAGGTAGAACTTCGGAATCCATTCATCAAAGTTCGCCAGAATCGCTTCAGCGTGTACTGAACCTGTCTCTTCTAAGTGCTCTGCAATCAAACCACGCAGATGTTCTTGGTGGATGTATAGGTCAGATAGAGAAAGTGCCTCAACCGATTCGTTGTTCACACGGCCTTGGAAGTCTTCATTCTTATCCATCACATAAGCGAAGCCACCCGTCATACCTGCGCCGAAGTTGACTCCGGTTGCGCCAAGAATGGCCACAATACCGCCTGTCATATACTCACAAGCGTTATCACCTGCACCTTCAATCACAGCGACGGTACCTGAGTTGCGCACGCCAAATCGTTCTCCTGCGGTACCTGCGGCAAATAGCTTGCCTCCAGTAGCGCCATACAGACAGGTGTTGCCTATGATGGTCGCTTCGTTACAAGTAAATGCGGTGCCTTGGTGAGGCTTGATAACCACTTTACCGCCCGCCATGCCTTTGCCGACATAGTCATTGGCATCGCCTGTCAGATACAGCTCAACGCCACCAGCGTTCCAAACCGCAAATGATTGGCCTGCTGTACCATCGAGGTACAACTTAATTGGTGAGCCCGCCATCCCTTGGTTACCGTAACGCTTAGCAATTTCGCCAGAGATACGTGCGCCTATCGAACGGTCTGTATTAATCACGTTGTAGTAGAGGCTGGTGGACTGTCGTTTCTCAATCGCATCGAGTGCATCATCAAGAATCTGCTGGTTGAGCTGAGCTTTATCAAATGGTGCGTTTGGCTCGGTCCAAAACAGCGGGTGACCTTCCGAAGATACTGGAGCTTCGAGTATTGAAGATAGATCGAGTTTGCTCTGTTTCGCTGTGAGGCCTTGAACGGCTTCTAGTAAGTCCGTACGTCCAATCAGGTCTGTAAGTTTTTCTACACCAAGCTCCGCAAGGTATTGGCGAACTTCATCGGCTAGGCCAGTAAAGTAGTTCACCACCATGTCTGGCAGGCCTTTGAAGTATTCACGGCGTAGCGTTTCATCTTGAGTCGCAACACCCGTTGCACAGTTGTTTAGGTGACAAATTCGTAAGAACTTACAACCCATCGCGACCATTGGCGCAGTCCCGAAACCAAAGCTTTCAGCACCGAGAATCGCGCCTTTAATCACATCAAGGCCAGTTTTCAGACCACCATCGACTTGTAGACGGATCTTATGACGAAGCCCGTTAGCAACCAATGCTTGCTGGGTTTCCGCGAGTCCTAGCTCCCAAGGACAGCCAGCGTATTTCACCGAAGTCAGTGGGCTTGCCGCGGTACCGCCGTCGTAACCTGAAATGGTGATCAGATCCGCATAGGCTTTTGCCACACCTGTTGCAATCGTGCCGACACCCGGTTCGGATACTAACTTCACTGAAACTAAGGCTTTAGGATTCACTTGTTTAAGGTCGAAAATCAGCTGTGCCAAATCTTCGATGGAATAGATATCGTGATGTGGAGGAGGGGAAATCAGCGTGACCCCTTGAACTGAGTATCTCAGTTTGGCGATTTCTGCCGTGACTTTATGACCTGGCAGCTGACCACCTTCACCGGGTTTCGCACCTTGCGCGACCTTGATTTGCAGAACATCTGCATTGGTTAAGTAATGCGGCGTTACGCCAAATCGACCAGACGCAATCTGTTTGATGCGCGAGTTGCGGTCAGTCCCAAAGCGTCGTGGGTCTTCACCACCTTCACCAGAGTTGGAGTAGCCTCCTAATCGGTTCATCGCCATAGCCAGTGCTTCATGAGCTTCTGGGCTCAAAGCTCCAATCGACATCGCAGCCGAGTCAAAGCGCTTAAACAGATCGCTACTTGGCTCTACTTGCTCAAGTGTTAGTGGTTTATCGGCTTTTTTCAGGCTCATTAAGTCACGTAACATTGCCGCAGGGCGAGCATTTACCTGTTTAGCAAAAGATAGGTAATCCGAAGTTTCGCCAGTTTTAACTGCGGTTTGCAGTGTGCCAACTACATCTGGGTTGTAGGCGTGATATTCACCGCCATGGACGTATTTCAGTAAACCGCCGTGTTCGATCGGTTTGCGCTTAGTCCACGCTTTACGAGATAAGTTATAGATATCTTGTTGGAAATCGCTAAAGCTTGCGCCTTGGATTCGTGTGGTAACTCCGCGGAAACAGAGCTTAACAACATCGGAATGTAGGCCAACGGCTTCGAAAAGTTGCGAACAACGATATGAAGCAATCGTAGAAATACCCATCTTCGACATGATCTTATACAGACCTTTGTTGATGCCGTTTTGGTAGTTCTGCATCGCGGTACGATAGTCTTTATCTAAAGAACCATCATCCAACATTTTACCTAACGCTTCATAAGCAAGGTATGGATAAACCGCGGTCGCACCGAAGCCAAGTAGAACTGCGAACTGATGTGGGTCACGAGCAGTGGCTGTCTCAACCACGATGTTGGCATCACAACGTAGGTTAGTATCAGCAAGCCTTGTTTGAACCGCGCCAACCACCATGGCTGCAGGGATCGGTAGTTTGCCTTTTTCTAAACCTTTGTCCGATAGCACAACTAAAACCGCACCCTCACGGACTTCTTGTTCCGCGCTATCACATACCGCTTTGATCGCTTGTTCGAGATCTTGATGATTCGGGTCGTAGTGCATGCTGAGAATGACATGACGGTAATGTTTCTGACTTAACTGCAGAAGCTGTTGCATGTCTGAGTAAAGCAGTACTGGTGAATCAAACGTCACACGATAGGCGTGACCGTCTGTTTCACAGAACACGTTCATCTCTTTACCGATACTGGTCGCCAAAGACATCACGTGTTTTTCACGCAATGGATCAATCGGAGGGTTGGTGACCTGTGCAAACTTCTGACGGAAGTAATCAGTAACCAGACGCTCTTTTGAAGAGAGAACAGCCATCGGCGTATCATCGCCCATTGAGCCTACTGCTTCTTGCCCCATATCACCAAGTACACGCAGTACTTGGTCGGACTCCTCGTTGCTCATCGCAAACTGTTTTTGGTAGGTCTTGAGCGTGTCATCGTCAAAGCTACGCTTACCGACTTGGTCATCTTGCAACGCAGAAAATGGCGTTAATTTGTGAACATTCTTTTCCATCCACTCTTTATATGGATGGCGGCTTTTGAGGTCATTATCGATTTCATTAGATTGCCACAGTTTGCCGCGGCGAGTATCTATCACCAGTAACTCACCTGGACCAACACGACCTTTTTCTGCAACTTCATCCGGTGCGTAGTTCCAGATACCGACCTCAGATGCCAGTGTGATTAGATTGTCTTTGGTAATCACATAACGCGCTGGTCGCAGGCCATTTCTATCAAGGTTACATGCGGCGTAACGACCATCAGAAAGTACGATGCCAGCAGGGCCATCCCACGGTTCCATGTGCTTGGAGTTGAAGTCGTAAAAGGCACGCAGATCTGGGTCCATGTCTGGGTGATTTTGCCAAGCGGGCGGCACAAGCATGCGCATCGCTCGGAACACATCCATACCACCGGCAAGGAACAGGTCGAGCATGTTATCTAGGCTTGATGAATCTGAGCCTGTCTCATTCACAAAGGGTGCAGCCGTTTGTAAGTCGGGCAGCAACGGTGAAGAGAATTTATAGGCACGAGCCTTGGCCCATTGGCGGTTACCTTCGATGGTATTGATCTCACCATTGTGCGCCAAATAGCGGAATGGTTGAGCCAGTGGCCAGCGTGGTTGCGTGTTAGTTGAGAAACGCTGGTGGAACAGACATATTGCCGATTCCATACGTAAGTCTGCAAGATCGAGGTAAAATCGCGGAAGATCGGCGGGCATACACAGACCTTTGTAGACCATTACTTGTGTTGAAAGGCTACAAATATAGAAATCTTTGTCTTCGGTGATCTGCTTTTCAATTCTGCGACGAGCAATGTATAGGCGGCGTTCGATATCACGCTCACGCCAGCCTGCAGGTGCTGAGATAAACACCTGTTGAATGTTGGGAACCGAGTCTTTCGCGATGGGACCCAAAACTTCGGTGTTAGTCGGCACGACACGCCAACCTGCAACGGTGAGTGTCTCTTGAGCGAGCTCTTTATTGACGATGTCTTGCGCGGATTGCGCCTTGATTGGGTCTTGGCTGAAGAAAATCATGCCGACAGCGTATTGCTTGCCGAGCTTGAAGTTATTCTCTTCTGCGATGATTCTGAGGTAAGAGTCTGGCTTCTGTAGTAATAAGCCACAGCCATCTCCGGTTTTACCATCCGCAGCGATACCACCACGGTGTGTCATGCGATCTAGGGCTGAAATAGCAGTTCTTACCAACTTATGACTAGGTTGGCCTTCCATTTGCGCTATTAAACCAAATCCACAGTTGTCTTTTTCAAGACTAGGATCATATAGAGCCATTGCAATTCTCCCTTTTGCTTCTCTGTCATCCAGACAGTAAATGACTAACTATTCATGTACTTGTTGTTTTTTATAAACTGATAGTTTGCTTTAGCCAGTTAAAACGTTATTGGTTGTGTTAACAAAACCGATTGATTTTATTTTCATCAGCTTTACAACGTATAGCTAATTGTGTTTAAGGTCAAGTTCATGGTTAATTATCATGCATAAACGCGATTAGCCACTTAATAATCTAAAATAATCGATGGATATCAATGAGATATATAAGGTGGATGTTAACGAGATTTAACATATACAACAGGGGGATTTTGAAAGCGCCAGAAAGCAGATAGAAAAAAGGCTAGCATCGAGTGCTAGCCAAATATAAAAGTTAGGAAGGGTGTTGCTTTTCCTCTAGGCTAACGTCATTGACGTTAGCCCGAGAAATATTATGCGGAAAGCATGAGTGAATCAGCTTTCGCTTCTAAGTTTGAGTTACCCATTAAGAAGTCATCAATAGCAATTGCACATTCACGACCTTCATTAATACAACGTACCACTAGAGACTGACCTGTACGCATATCACCAGCAGCGAAAACGCCTTTCTGGTTAGTTGCGTAACCTTCAGAAGCGACGTTACCGCGCTCGTCCAGTTTAATGTCTAGTTGAGCTAGTACACCTGTTGGCTCTGGGTGTAAGAAACCCATTGCTAGGAATGCCATATCACAAGGGATAACACGTTCTGTGTTCGCCACTTCATCAAAGCTTGGACGCTCACCTGGTTTCGCATCTTGCCAAACGATGTCAGCAATACGTAGACCCGTCACTTGACCTTGCTCGTTACCGATGAACTCTTTGGTTAAGATGTTCCAGTGACGTTCACAACCTTCTTCGTGAGAAGTAGTGGTTTTCATGATCATTGGGTATTGAGGCCAAGGCATATTTGCAGGGCGCTTCTCTGGTGGGATCGGCATGATCTCTACCTGAGTAATGCTTGCTGCTTTATGACGGTTTGAGGTACCTACACAGTCAGAACCAGTATCACCACCACCGATAACCACAATGTGCTTATCTTGAGCGTGAATCTCTTCTGTTTTCAGGTCTAGGTCGTTGGCACGACGGTTGTTTTGGCCAAGGAATTCCATCGCAAAATGAACGCCTTTTAGCTCACGACCTGGAATTGGTAGGTCACGCGGAACCGTAGAACCACCTGTTAGCAGGACCACATCAAACTCTTGACGTAGCTGTTGAGCATTAACATCAACACCGATGTGTTGGTTCACTTTAAACTCAACGCCAGCTTCAGCCATTAGGTTGATCTTACGATCAATCACGTCCATACCCAGTTTGAAATCTGGGATACCGAAACGCAGTAAACCGCCAACTTTCTCGTCACGTTCAAATACAGTCACTGAGTGACCTGCACTGTTTAGTTGCTCAGCAGCGGCTAGGCCAGCAGGACCTGAACCGATAACAGCCACTGTTTTACCTGTGCGAGAACGAGGTGTTTTAGGTTTTGCGTACCCTTCGCGGTACGCAGTCTCTACAATCGTTTTCTCGATATTACAGATAGTGATTGGGTCTTGGTTGATACCCAGTACACAAGCACTCTCACAAGGAGAAGGGCACACACGACCTGTAAATTCAGGGAAGTTATTGGTCGAGCTTAGGATGTTCCAAGCCTCTTCCCAGCTGTCACGGTAAACCGCGTCATTGAATTCTGGGATGATGTTACCAATCGGACAACCGCTGTGACAGAAAGGTACGCCACAGTCCATACAACGAGACGCTTGAGTATTGATCTTGTCACCAAACTCTTCGTTAAGTACGAACTCTTTGTTGTCTTCGATACGAACTGACGGGTCGAGCTTCTTTGGAAGCTCACGACCGTGTTCTAAAAATCCAGTAGGCTTACCCATTATACTGCCTCCACTTCTTCCGTTTGTGCTTGTTGTGCTTCAGCTTTACGCTTCTCAAGAACTGCTTTGTAGTCGCGTGGCATGACTTTAATTAGTGATGCAACACTTGCTTCAAAGTTGTCTAGGAAAGACTGAGCAACTTCACTTCCTGTGAATTCAACGTGCTTGGTTAGCATATCTAGTAGAAGATCTTTATCTTCTTGTTCAATTGGATCTAGGTCTACAAGTTCAGAGTTAAGCTTGGTTTCGAAGTCGCCCGCTTTATCCCAAACATAAGCGACACCGCCACTCATACCCGCAGCAAAGTTACGACCCGTTGAGCCAAGGATAATAGCAACACCGCCAGTCATGTATTCACAACCGTGGTCACCAACGCCTTCAACAACAACCTTCGCACCTGAGTTACGAACACAGAAACGTTCGCCAGCCATACCGCGAATGAAAGATTCACCTGAAGTCGCACCGTAGAAACATACGTTACCAACCACGATGTTATCTTCAGCAACGATAGATGATTTCGCATCTGGGTACAGTACTAAAGTACCGCCAGACAGACCTTTACCCCAGTAATCGTTCGCGTCGCCTTCTACTTCGAACTTAACGCCTTTCGCAAGGAACGCACCGAAAGATTGGCCAGCACTACCGTGGAACTTAACGTTCATTGGCTGTGGTAAACCTTGGTCTTTGTAAACCTTCGAGATTTCGTTCGACAGCATGGTACCTGCAGAGCGGTCCGTGTTGATGATAGGGAAGCTTGCACTTATAGCTTCGCCTTTCTCAAGTGCAGGAATCGCAGCTTGAATCAACTTACGGTCTAGAACATCTTCTAGGTTGTGGTTTTGTTGTGTCTGGTTGTAGATACCATCTTCTGCACGCGCCTGCTCAATGTGCAGTACCGGCGTTAGATCTAGGTTCTTGTACTTCCAGTGACCGATGTCATCACGAACTTTAAGTTTGTGCGATTGACCCACCATCTCATCAATAGAGCGGAAGCCAAGTTCAGCCATTACTTCACGTAGACCTTCAGCCATGTATTGGAAGAACGTTACTACGTCTTCTACGCGGCCGTCGAAACGCTCACGAAGAGTTTTGTTTTGTGTTGCGATACCAACAGGACATGTATTCTTGTGACACTTACGCATCATGATACAGCCTTCAACAACTAGAGCTGCTGTTGCTACGCCCCATTCTTCAGCGCCAAGTAACGTTGCGACTGCAAGGTCACGTGGTGTTTTCATCTGACCATCAGACTGAACAACGATACGGTTACGTAGGCCGTTTTTCAGTAGTGTTTGGTGCGTTTCTGCTAGACCCAGTTCCCAAGGCAGACCAGTGTGACGGATAGAAGACATCGGAGATGCACCCGTACCACCATCAAAACCTGCGATAAGTACCACGTCAGCTTTCGCTTTCGCTACACCAGATGCAATCGTACCTACGCCAGCTTCTGATACTAGCTTCACGTTTACACGGCCATTACGGTTCGCGTTTTTCAGATCGTAGATCAGCTGAGCCAAATCTTCGATTGAGTAGATATCGTGGTGTGGCGGTGGCGAGATAAGACCTACGCCCGGAGTCGAGTGACGCGTTGCGCCGATCCAGTCATCAACCTTATCACCAGGTAGTTGACCACCTTCGCCCGGTTTCGCACCTTGAGCCATCTTGATTTGTAGCTCATCAGCGTTAGATAGGTAGTAAGACGTTACACCAAAGCGACCAGAAGCCACCTGTTTGATTGCTGAACGTTCCCAGTCGCCGTTTTCTTTACGTTCGAAACGTGCTGGATCTTCACCACCTTCACCTGAGTTTGATTTCGCGCCAATGCGGTTCATCGCAACAGCCAGTGTTGAGTGAGCCTCATGCGAGATTGAACCAAAGCTCATTGCGCCAGTAGCAAAACGCTTAAGGATGTTCTCGATTGGTTCTACTTCTGCTAGAGGAATAGAGCCTGCAGGGTTTTTGATGAAGTCCAGTTGACTACGTAGCGTTGCTGCGTTGTCGCCTTGGTCATCAACTGCTTTTGCGTACTTCTTGAACTGACCGTAATCTTTGTTACGCGTCGACTCTTGAAGTAGAGAAATCGTTTCAGGGTTGAACAGGTGCTTCTCACCACGTTGTTTCCACTGGTAAACACCACCAACATCAAGGATCTGAGCTGGGATTTCACGAGCTGGGTAACCAACACGGTGACGAACCAGTACTTCTCGCGCGATATCGTCGATCGTTAGACCTTGGATACGAGAAACAGTACCTGTGAAGTATTTTTCAACTACTGATTTGCTAACACCAAGTGCTTCAAAGATTTGTGCACCGTGGTAAGACTGCAGCGTAGAGATCCCCATCTTAGAGAAGATCTTAAGTAGACCGCCGTTAACACCTTTACGGTAGTTATCGAATAACTCACGTGGGTGTACGTTTGGATCTAGCTTCTTCGTACGTTGCAGTTCAACAATCGTTTCAATAACTAGGTATGGGTTAACTGCGTTCGCACCGTAACCGATAAGCGTTGCAAAGTGGTGTGTCTCACGAGCGTCGCCCGTTTCAACCACGATGTCACACTTAGCACGTAGACCTTTACGGATTAGGTGGTGATGAACCGCGCCAACAGCCAGCATTGCTGGAATAGCGGCATGGTTAGAGTTAACCGCACGGTCAGTTAGTAGGATGATAGAGTAGCCATCAATCACTGCGTCTTCTGCGTATTGGCAGATACGCTTAAGTGCGCGCTCTAATTTACCTTGGTCGCCATTTGCTTGGAATACGATATCCAGTGTCTTCGCTTGAAGGTGCTCGTTATCGATTGCACGCAGTTTTTCTAACTCAGAGTTAGACAGTACTGGAGACTCAAGCTCTACTTTTTGACAGTGTTCAGGTGTTTCAGCAAGTAAGTTCTGATCTTTACCTAGGTAAGTGTTCAGAGACATAACCATACGCTCACGAATCGGGTCGATCGGTGGGTTGGTTACTTGTGCAAACAACTGTTTGAAGTAGTTTGAAAGGTGCTGAGATTGATGAGAAAGAATCGCTAGCGGCCAGTCAGCACCCATTGCAGAAAGTGGCTCGTAGCCTGTTTTCGCAAGAGGTAGAATGATTTCGTTCACTTCTTCAGAGCTCACACCAAACGATTGTTGTTTGTGGAGAAGTTTCTCTGGAGAAGGTTGACTAAATTCGTTGCTCGCATCTGGTAGCTTTTTCAAGCTCAGAAGGTTCTCTTCAACCCACTTTTCGTAGGGTTGTGCTTTAGCAATGCTGTCTTTCACTTCTTCATCAGAAATGATGCGGCCTTGCTCAAGGTCAGCAACAAAAATACGACCTGGTTGCAGGCGACCACGGTACTCAACGTTTTCAGGTGCAATCTCAACAACACCAGACTCAGACGCCATTACTAGGAAATCGTCTTTTGTTACTGTGTAGCGAGAAGGACGCAGACCGTTACGGTCTAGCGTTGCACCTACTTGAACACCATCGGTGAAACATACAGATGCTGGGCCATCCCATGGTTCCATTACGTTCGCGTGGTACTGGTAGAACGCACGACGAGTTGGGTCCATGTTTTTGTTTTCTTGCCATGCTTCCGGGATCATCATCATCAACGCATGTGGCAGAGTACGACCTGAAAGAACAAGTAGCTCAAGTGCCATATCGAAGTTTGATGAATCCGAACTACCTTCCTGACAGATAGGCAGTAGCATGTCGATTTCAGCTTGTGTAAACAGATCCGATTCTAGGATTGCTTCACGCGCTTTCATCCAGTTCAGGTTGCCGCGAACCGTATTGATTTCGCCATTATGCGCGATGTAACGGAAAGGCTGAGCTAGACGCCAACGTGGGAATGTATTGGTAGAGAAGCGAGAGTGTACCAGTGCTAGAGCTGTCACCATGGTTGGGTTTTGCAGGTCTAGGAAGTACTGAGGAACTTGTTCAGTTGTTAGCTGACCTTTGTACACCAATGTCTTGTAAGACATAGAGTTGATGTAGAAGTCATCACCGATATTTGAAACGCTTTCTAGGCATACACGAACCGTGTAGTTACGTAGAACATACAGTTTACGCTCAAGTTCTTCTGGTGTGATACCAGGGCCGCCAGAAATAAATACATGTTCAAATTGAGGTTCAGTGCTTAGTGGGTCAGCACCAATCATTGAATTGTCAGTTGGAAGTTCACGGTAACCGATCACTTCTAACTCAAGGCGTTGTGCATTGCGTTCTAGAATGTCACGACACTGTGCACGTTTGTGTTCATCTTTAGGGAAAAGTACAACACCAACACCATATTTTTCAAAAGATGGCAGCTTAATTCCAAGCTTTACGGCTTCTTCTAGTAAGAATTCGTGCGGCTTCTGTAGCAGGATACCTGCACCATCACCAGAACACGGATCGCAGCCTTGGCCGCCACGGTGTTCCATACGTGCAAGCATATCGAGTGCTTGAGTTACTACATCATGAGATTTGCGATTCTTTAGATGCGCAACAAAACCGATACCACAAGCGTCATGCTCCAATTCAGGAGTATACAGACCCTGTGAGTTCTGCTCTTGATCTACCATAGATACATCCTTCCAGTTAAATCTAGGCGCAACTTATTTGTATAAAGTCAGCCTTGTCCTTTTATATTTATGGGTCTAAACCTGCCTATGCTGGCGGTTTGAATCCTTTCCGTATCTCGCAGGAAAAGTATTGCGAGAAAAACAATCCTTAGTGATACCTGTTTATTTTTAACCACAAACTAGTGGTTTATATAGGTGGGAGTTAGATATCACCGACTTATTAGCAAGTTTTCGTTGTAAGTAAATACTCAAAAATAGCCAATATGTGTAAGTATCCTACAATTTTGTCTAGGCGAATTGCAATGAAAGTTGACCCATGTAGACCATTTTTTTCGTTTTATTTTGAATTTAATGCCTAACAAATGTGCAACATTAGGCAAATAGAGCCGATTTTTTGCATGTTTATTGATATTTGTTAGGTTGCTCGCAAAAAGCCTTGAGTAAACTAATTGGTCGAATTTTGCAGGGATGTAATTTTTTTTCAAAAAAGACTGATATTCATTCTTATTTACTTGAGTGCTTTGAAAATATGCAATTACACGAGTTGGTCAATACTATCGGCCAAGACCTTCAACGCCGTTATGGCGAAAAAGTCCACAAGCTGACGCTTCACGGTGGTTTCAGCTGCCCAAACCGAGACGGGACCATTGGTCGTGGAGGTTGTACGTTTTGTAACGTGGCTTCCTTTGCCGATGAACAAACTCAAATTCAAAGTATTGCTGACCAGTTAAAAGATCGCGCGGGTGAGATTGCTCGTGCCAAGAAGTATCTGGCTTACTTTCAGGCGTACACCAGCACTTATGCTGAGGTACAAGTGCTTAAGAATATGTATGAAGAGGCGTTAAAAGCACCTGGTGCAGAGATCGTCGGCCTTTGTGTTGGCACAAGACCAGACTGCGTGCCTGATGCGGTGTTGGATCTGTTAGCGGGTTACGTTAAACAAGGCTATGAGATTTGGCTCGAGCTTGGCCTGCAAACCGCCAATGATAAAACCCTCAAGCGAATTAACCGCGGACACGACTTTGCGGTGTATGAAACGATCACCCAGCGTGCACGCGCTTTAGGCATCAAGGTGTGTACCCACCTGATTGTTGGTCTACCAAAAGAGACTAAGCCGGATAACCTTGAAACCTTAGACAAGGTATTAGCGGTTGGCACTGATGGTATTAAGCTGCACGGCCTGCATATAGTAGAGGGCAGTACCATGGCTAAGGCGTGGAAAGCCGGAAAGCTAGAAGCCCCAAGCCTTGAAGAGTACATCGATATCGCGAGTGAGATCATTCAACGCACGCCTGCGGACGTGGTTTATCACCGTGTTTCTTCAGCGGCGAGACGGCCAACGTTACTCTCTCCTTTATGGTGTGAGAACCGCTGGTTAGCGATGACTGAAATAGGCCGTTCGCTCGATAAAACCGGTGCTCAAGGCATCAAAACTGGCTCTGCATTCGAGTACACGTTGCCTGTTTTAAACGCAGCCAATTAATAGAAATGGGTGACTGTAGGTAACAGCAGATAAAACCAACAAATAGTGGTAACATTTCCCTCACAGATTTTATGGTATAGATTGAGAGCAGATGGAACTGGTAATGACTTGGTTGTGGGACAGGGCGTATGGCTACGGTATTTATATCGTTGTTGTATTGCTGATTGCTCTCATCTGCTGGCATCTCTATTCTCGTTATCAATCGCATATCGAAACGCTTCTACTTGCTACCCCGTCGCCACTCTACTTTGTTGATGTTCGAAGTGGCGAAATACTCTATGCCAATCGCCAAGCAATGCAGTTGCTTGGTATTCGACAAATTGGTGTTAACTTTCGATTCCCTACCGTTGAAAGCGAGAATAGCTTTCGCCACTACTTAACCAATCACATCAACTCTCGAGCCTTCGAGCAGGTCTCCCTGTGGGCGCTTTCTGAATTTGAGTCGTTTAAGATCAACTTAGTCGGTCGTAAGGTTCATTTTAGAAATAAGCAGGCTTGGATGATTCATGCTTCACCTTATAAGAATACTAACGAAGAAATGTCCCAAGAAGTTCGAGAGTTGAATGTTGCTCGTACCGCTTTGGATTCTTTGTCTGAGTTGATCTACGTGAAAGATCAGAAAGATCAGTTAGTGACGAGTAATCGCTCGTTTAAAAAGTTTTGGCATGGTCGTGCTGAAGAGGGCACCCTGAGTGTTTCTGGTGGAGTATTAAAAGGTCGTGTAAGTGAACGCTCTTGGACTACAGATCAAGATGGAAAAAGCTGCTTGCTTGAAACCTACCAAAGTGTCTTGCTCTCACAAGATGGATCAACCATAGGTACGCTCTCTATTAGCCATGATGTGACCGATTGGCATGACATGCAGCAGCAGCTTCGTGGCGAAATGGAGAAGCGAAAAGATACCGAAGTGGCACTTGCGCAGCGTGACACCATCTTGCAAAACATCTTGGAGGCCAGCCCAGACTCGATTGGCATCTTTAATGAAAACATGGTTTATCAAGCGTGTAATAAGCCATTTGTGGCTGCGCTAGGTATCTCTGAAGTGAGTGACTTGATCGGTAAACGCTTACAAGATGTGGTGCCACATAGTATCTATACGCGAATATCAGAAACCGATCATCAAGTGCTTCATCAAAGTAAATCGCTGCGTTATATCGACAAAGTGGTCTCAAGTGATGGAGCATTTACTTGGTATGATGTAGTCAAATCACCGTTTAGAGATCCAGCATCGAGCACTAATGGTGTGTTGATCATGGCGCGTGATATTACAGAGCGTTATCTAGCAGAACAAAAGCTTGAAGAAGCCAACCTTGAACTTGAACGCCTCAGCTTTATGGATAGCCTGACTAAAGTTTCTAACCGACGTCGTTTCGATGAACAGCTCTCGACACTGTGGCATTATCATGTGCGTGAGAAGTTACCGCTGACGATCATGCTGTGTGACATCGATTTCTTTAAAGGCTACAACGACTATTACGGACACCAGCAAGGTGATGATGCCTTGGTCCAAGTTTCTCAGGCATTTAAGCAGGTGTTGAATCGTTCATCGGACTGTGTAGCTCGTTATGGTGGTGAAGAATTCGGCTTTATTCTGCCGAATACAACGACCGAAGGTGCTCAGCTGGTGGCGCAGCGTATTCATGACGAAGTCCTAAAGTTGGAACTTGCGCATGAGAAGTCGACGGTCTCTGAATTCATCACCGTGAGTATTGGTATTGTCTCTTACATTCCGAAACCTGATGACGAGATGGAGTCGGCCGTTGCTTTGGCTGACAGTGCTCTGTATCAAGCAAAGTCTGACGGTCGAAACCGTTCTATGGTGCACCCATCCTCAATTTGCTAACTCTATAAAATCGGTGATTTTCCCACCTTCGTCTGTTTTGGTTGTTCGGTATTTATATTAATTGGATTAACCTTCGATATTGCCGCTGATCTCTTGCTGCGTGTGATGTAGCTAGCTTACCTCCTATCTTCAAACAGGGTAGAATGTTGCTAGTCTTATCGCATGGAGCGTTAAATGAAACCCATGAAAAATCTTGCCCAGTATTACGTGGATCTACTCGTAAAGCTGGGGATTGTCCGCTTTTCTATCTTACTCGCCCTAGCGCTTGTTGCCCTCGCTGTTGTTGTGCAAGTCGGTATCACCCTCGCACTCAAAGGTAATGTTGATGATATCGATATTGTCCGTTCAGTTTTCTTTGGTTTAGTGATAACGCCTTGGGCGGTTTACTTCCTATCTGTAGTCGTTGATCAGCTGGAAGAGTCTCGTCAAAGGTTAGCGAAACTGGTCTCTAAACTTGGCGACATGCGTGAGCGAGACCAAGAGCTTAACAATAAACTGCAGCTCAATATTGAGAAGCTTAATCAAGAAATTGAAGAGCGTGAAAAAGCGGAAGAAGCGCGTGCAGAAGCGATGCACGACCTTGAGAACGAGGTGTTTCAACGTGAGCGAACTCAGCTTGAACTTGCAGAACGTACGGCACTGCTACGTTCATTCATCGATGCCTCTCCTGACCTTATTTACTATCGTAATGAAGATGGTGTGTTCTCTGGTTGTAACCGTGCTGTAGAAGAGCTCACCGGCAAAACAGAAAAAGAGCTGGTTGGTTTGACTCCTTGGGATGTCTACAGTAAAGAGGTAGCCCAACAAGTTGTTGAAACCGATAAGAAAGTCTTTTCTGATAACCAAGCGCTGACCTATGACCAATGGCTTGAATACCCTGACGGACGTAAGAGTTACTTCGAACTGCGTAAGGTTCCTTTCTACAGCAAAGATGGCCGTCACTTGGGCTTAGTCGGTTTTGGTCGTGATATTACTGAACGTAAAGAGCATCAAGAGTCGTTAGAAAAAGCTAGCCGCGATAAGACCACCTTTATCTCAACCATTAGCCACGAGTTAAGAACACCGCTCAATGGCATCATCGGCTTGAGCCGCATGTTGTTGGATAGCCAACTAACGACCGAGCAGCGTAAGCAGATGCAAACCATTAAGGTAAGCGCAGTGACATTGGGTAATATCTTTAACGATATTATCGACATGGATAAGTTCGACCGCCGTAAGCTTGAGCTCTTCCCAACCCCTATCAATTTTGAAGATTTCGTTGTCGAGATCGAGAGTATTTCTGCGTTAATGGCAGAGCAGAAAGGACTAAGGTTCGATCTAGAAAGATTGTCTGATCTTCCAGCTGCTGTTGAGGTGGATGGTACTCGTCTTAGACAGGTATTGTGGAACCTTGTCAGCAACGCGATGAAGTTCACCAAAGATGGTGGTGTGGTGATGACAGTCAGCGCCGAAATTGATGGCGACTTTGCCAACATAACGATGGAAGTAGAAGACACCGGGATTGGTATCCCTGAAAGTGAAATCGAGAAGATCTTCGCGATGTACTATCAGGTAAAATCGGGCACGGACAACTTGCACGCTGTCGGCACGGGCATTGGCCTCGCGGTCTCACAGCAGCTGATCAATATGATGGATGGCCACATTGAAGTCACCAGTGAAGAGGGCTTTGGTAGCACCTTTACGGTTTCGATTCGAGTTCCAGTTAATCACGATACTCAGGCACTGATCAAAACGCCAAGAAAGCAGTCGAATCTTAAGATCTTCATGGTCGAAGATATTGAACTCAATATCACAGTGGCTCGCTCTCTACTTGAAAGTCTGGGTCATGAGGTGACCGTAGTAATGACGGGTAAAGAGGCTCAGATTGCTTTCAACCCGGAAGACTATGACTTGGTACTGTTAGATATCCAACTGCCAGACATGACAGGTTTCGATATTGCTCAATACTACCGCGAGAAATACAGCCAACTACCGCCTTTGGTGGCATTAACTGCCAACGTGTTAAGCAACAAGCAAGAGTATTTCCAGAAAGGCATGGACGAAGCGATCAGCAAACCTTTGTCAGTTCGAGCTATTCAAGATGTCATCAGCGAGCTGATCGAAGATGCGCCAGAGGTAATTGAGAAAGTAGCGGGTACGGAGAAGGTTGAAAGCATTGAGAAAGTCGACGCCACTAAGTCTGTTCTTTCAGCTATTGATACCACTTTGCTTGATATTGATATGCTAGAGTCTTATGTTGACATTGTTGGACCAAAACCGGTTTTGGATAGCATCGTGATGTTTGAAGATATGATGCCGGAGTATATGGAAATATTGAACTCCAACATGGTCGCGAAAGATAAAGCCAGTATCGTTTCTGAAGCACATAAAATTAAAGGTGCAGCAGGTTCTATCGGCCTGAAACGCATTCAACAAGTTGCTCAGAAAGCTCAATCTCCTGACCTACCAGCTTGGTGGGAAAACATTTCAGATTGGGTCGATGAGATTAATAACGAATACCAGAATGACATTGAAGTCTTAAAGAGTTGGTTAAATCAAAGGTAGAAGAAGAATGAAAAAATTAGCATTCGCCGCATGTGTAGTGGCATTAGCGGGTTGTTCTACGCCCCAAGTAGAATGGCAGCAAGATAATCAAGTAGAAGTATCTGCAGCAACAGTCACAATGAAAAGCAACCTTTGGCACAACAAGATGCCAACGATTGGAGAGACCCAAGATAAGACTCTGCATGGTGCAATCTACCTAGAGTCAGACTCACAACTGCCAGCAACGCTTGCGGTTGAGAGTGTTACCGTTAAACAGGGTGCAGACACCTTATTGGTAACAGCTGACGATCTTGATTTAAGAACACATAGCGAAACTCAATGGGAAGTCGCTTTTGTGTGGCAACTAGAGATCGACAGCGACAAGCCTGTTGATGTGGCGGTTGAACTGAAAGATGGTGAAACCGTGAAGTGGCTAGTAGAGAAAGACGTTAAGGTTGATACGGTTTACTAAACCTTAGCGAACAATGAACAACAAAAAAGGGAGAATGCGTTGGCATTCTCCCTTTTTAATAACTATTGATTGCGCTTCTACTGTTCAAACACTAAGTGCTAAACGACTCGAAACGCGAATCGAATTAGTCTTCTAGGTCACCACAAAAGCGGTAGCCTTCACCGTGAATCGTTGCGATGATTTCTGGCGTACCAGAAACAGATTCAAAGTGCTTACGAATACGACGGATTGTTACGTCTACAGTACGATCGTGTGGCTTAAGCTCACGACCAGTCATCTTCTTAAGAAGGTCTGCACGTGTTTGGATCTTACCTGGGTTCTCACAGAAGTGAAGTAGAGCACGGAACTCTGAACGAGGTAGCTTGTAGCCTTCGCCATCTGGGCTAACCAGAGAACGACTGTTGATATCTAGTACCCAACCGTTGAACTCATACTTTTCAACGCTACGCTTTTCTTCTTGAACAGAGCTTGTGCTCATTGAACGGTTAAGAAGGTTGCGTGCACGGATAGTCAGTTCACGAGGGTTGAAAGGCTTCGTGATGTAGTCATCAGCGCCGATCTCTAGGCCAAGGATCTTATCAACTTCATTATCACGACCAGTTAAGAACATAAGCGCTACGTTTGCTTGCTCACGTAGTTCACGCGCAAGTAGTAGGCCATTCTTACCTGGAAGGTTGATGTCCATAATTACAAGGTTAACTTGGTTGTCAGATAGCACTTGGTGCATCTCTTCACCGTCGCTAGCCTCAAAAACAGCATATCCCTCTGCTTCAAAAATACTCTTTAGAGTGTTACGAGTTACTTGCTCATCTTCAACGATAAGAATCTGCGGGGTTTGCATTTGGCGGTACCTAAATTTGTGACGAAACTGTGCTAATAGAATAAATTCTAGGCAAAAACATAACATACAGGTAATGTATTTTTGATGATAACTTAAAGTTTTCAAAAAAACACTTACTTCCAGCTATCTGCCTTCCTTGAAGTATTGCCCAATAACGTAGATCCAGTACGCCTTTCAATCATTCTTTTAGTGATTGGAGAGGATTCTATAATGTTAACAGCATGCTAACAACGCGAGAATGTTAATTCCATTCACTTTGTTGATTTACATCAATTGCCGTATCGCAACAAACTTTAATAGTATGGCTACAACTTAACCAATGTTATGGTGATTATTTAGCACCAAAACAAGAATGATTATTCGAGATGTTTCGCACATCTTGCCTGCTAAAGACCGTATTATGAACCAAGGAAGCTGAAAGCTGTCCTAAGAGTCTAGTAGATAAATATGCTCAATCAACTTTTATTGAGTAATAAATTGAGCATAGAACAATGAAAACAAAGGATTAATTTTAATAACATATAAAAGCATAGAGGTTAGCCTGACTAAACAGGTAACGCCTTACTCACGGAGGATATATGCACGATATAACACCCGACTTATGTGATGAGTTTGAAAGCGAAGTCACCCTACTGAACATGCCATTGCAGAACTTCGGTCAACGTGGTGCGTTCTTTGGAAAAATTGTAACAGTTCGTTGTTACCACGATAATTCCAAGGTTCGCGAGATTTTAGAGACCGATGGCTGTGGCAAAGTGCTTGTCGTTGATGGAAATGGCTCATGCCAAAAGGCGCTGCTTGGCGATCAGCTCGCTATTCTCGCGATAGAGAATGGTTGGGAAGGCGTGATTGTGAACGGTGCGGTGCGTGATGTTGGCATGATGTCGCAAATGGACCTTGGTGTTCAGGCGCTGGGTGCATCGCCATTCAAGACCGAGAAACGCGGCGTCGGACAAGTGAATGTTACGCTCTCTATACATAATCAACTGATTCAGCCTGGTGACTATATTTATGCCGATTGGAATGGCGTATTAATTTCATCTGAGTTGTTAATTGAGTCGTAACTAACTCAAATTTAATTCCGTTGTTAGATTAGATTGGGGAATGGTTTGTGATGTGCTGAAAGCTTGGGGCTCAATTCGGACTAATCAGTAAATAAAGAACAAGCGAAAGAGATTAAAAGCGAAACCCTAATCCCACTTCAACACCTTGCTGCCACTCTTCATAGTCAAGGGTGGCATGCAAATCTAGATTATCAGTCAGTTGCACTCGGCTGGAAACCTCTGCGGCTACCGATTTCTCATTGTCTTCGGTTTCATCTTTATAGGTGTGTAAAGAACTGTTGAAAGAGACTCTTTCTGAAAACTGATAACTGACACCACTTAAGAATCCACTTTCCTGTTTCAGTGCCGCACTATTGATACGTGTACCCACGTAAAGATCCACATCTGAAAACAAGCTATAAGAATAGCCACTGTCTATTTTCCAAGTATCGAAGCTTTCACTTGACGCGTTTTGTGTGGAGATAAAAAATTTATGAGAAGAACGATCTATTTGAGAAGGAAGTAGAGGCAAACTATTCGCTGAACAAACAACAGGCATAGCAAAAGCCAAAAGAATAAGTAATCTCTTCATTTCCCACTCCTGATGTCATTATTATTGTTCTTCGAACGTTATCGTTCAATTAAAGCACAGAACTTGTGCGTTCGCTGCACAATCGATATAGCATTTTGTTATGACTATATATGCAATTGATCACTCTTGCTTGTTCAATGAGTAAATCCAGTATCTTAAGTGAAGGTTTATACAGGGTGTTTTATCCCTTAAATGACGGTTTGCTCTGAAAAACGGTGCGAATGTAAAAAAAACGCAACTTTTCATTGACGTCCAGTGGTAAAAATTGATACACGTAGAGTAAAGCACAAGCAGAGAATTTGATATGCAGCACTTAAGCCACCTAGTAATGACCACAACCATTATTATTACCGACATTAACATTGTTGGGGCAGGCTGCTAAGTAACGGATTTTAAAAAAAAGGCCTGTATCCAACAAGATACAGGCCTTTTTTTGTACCATTTTTATGACTTATGGAGAAAGGGATGCGCGTTTTAAAGTTTGGAGGTTCATCATTAGCTGATGCAGATCGTTTTTTACGAGCGGCTGATATCATCGCTAATAATGCCCAGCAAGAAGAGCTAGCTGTTGTACTATCGGCTCCAGGAAAAACAACCAATAAGTTGGTCGCTGTAATTGAAGCTGCACTTAAAAATGGTGAAGCAGATGCACAGATTACAGAGATCGAATCCTCATTCGCTGCACTGTTTGCAGATATTCAAGCCGTTGTTCCTTCTATTGACGGTTCTGCGTTCCAAGAGCAGGTGGATACTTCTCTTGCTCAGCTAAAACAGTTCGTGAACGGCATTAACCTACTGGGTATGTGCCCGAATCATGTTAATGCTCGCATCATCAGTAAAGGTGAGCGAATCTCAATCCAGTTGATGAAAGCGGTACTTGAAGCGAAAGGCCAACCAGCAAGCCTGATTGACCCAGTTCAATACCTATACGCTAAAGGTGATCACCTTGAAGCTATGGTCGATGTGGATGTTTCAACTCAGAACTTCCGTCAATCGCCACTTCCTAAAGGTCACGTAAACATCATGCCGGGCTTCACTGCTGGTAATGATAAAGGTGAGTTAGTAACACTTGGCCGTAATGGCTCTGACTACTCAGCGGCAGTTCTAGCGGCATGTCTACGTGCTGATTGCTGTGAAATCTGGACTGATGTAGACGGCGTTTACAACTGTGACCCACGCTTAGTCGATGATGCACGTCTGCTTAAATCATTAAGCTACCAAGAAGCGATGGAGCTTTCTTACTTCGGTGCTTCGGTTCTGCACCCGAAGACTATCGCGCCTATCGCGCAATTCCATATTCCTTGTCTGATCAAAAACAGCTTTAACCCACAGGGTGCGGGTACTTTGATTGGTCAAGACACTGGCGAAGATAACCTAGCAATTAAAGGTATTACTACGCTAAGTGACCTAACAATGGTTAACGTATCAGGCCCTGGTATGAAAGGCATGGTTGGCATGGCAAGTCGCGTATTCGGCGCGATGTCTTCGGCTGGCGTTTCTATTGTCCTTATTACTCAATCGTCTTCTGAGTACAGCATCAGCTTCTGTATTGAATCGGCTGACAAAGTGAAAGCGAAACAAGTGTTGTCAGACGCGTTTGAACTTGAGCTCAAAGATGGTCTATTAGAGCCAGTTGAGTTCATGGACGACGTAGCGATTGTAACGCTGGTGGGTGACGGTATGCGTACTTCACGCGGTGTTGCTTCTCAGTTCTTCTCTTCTTTAGCTGAAGTGAACGTCAACATTGTTGCGATTGCTCAAGGGTCATCTGAGCGTGCTATCTCAGCGGTTATCCCTGAAGATAAAATCTCTGAAGCAATCAAAGCGTGTCACGAGAACCTATTTAACTCTAAGCACTTCCTTGACGTATTCGTTGTGGGTGTTGGCGGCGTTGGTGGCGAACTTGTTGATCAGATCCAACGTCAGCAAGGTAAATTGGCTGAAAAAGGCATCGTGATTCGCGTATGTGGTTTAGCAAACAGTAAAGGTTTGTTGCTAGACAGCGATGGTCTACCGTTAGAGCAGTGGCGTGACCGTATGTCGAGTGCGACTGAAGAATTCAGCCTAGCTCGCTTAGCCGCTCTTGTTCAACGTAACCACATCATCAACCCAGTATTGGTTGACTGTACGTCTAGCGAAGGTATTGCTGCGCAGTACGCTGATTTCCTAGCGGCTGGTTTCCACGTGGTAACACCAAACAAGAAAGCAAACACAGCAAGCATGGCTTACTACCATCAGCTTCGTGAAGTTGCACGTAACTCACGTCGTAAGCTGATGTACGAAACAACCGTAGGTGCAGGTCTACCAGTAATCGAAAACCTTCAGAACCTTATCTCTGCAGGTGATGAACTTGAGAAGTTCAACGGCATTCTTTCAGGTTCACTGTCTTACATCTTCGGTAAACTTGATGAAGGTATGACACTAAGCCAAGCAACCAATATTGCTAAAGATAACGGCTTTACTGAACCGGATCCTCGTGACGATTTATCTGGTATGGATGTGGCGCGTAAGCTGCTTATTCTTGCTCGTGAAGCAGGCATGGCGCTTGAACTTGAAGATGTTGAAGTTGACCAAGCTCTGCCACCAGGTTTTGATGACTCAGGCACGGTTGAAGAGTTTATGGCTCGTCTGCCAGAAGCGGATGCTTACTTCCAAGAGCAGTCGGCTATCGCAGCAGAAGAAGGCAAAGTACTTCGTTATGTTGGCGAAATCGCTGAAGGTAAGTGTAAGGTTCGTATCGCTGCTGTTGATGGCGATGACCCAATGTTCAAGATTAAAGATGGCGAGAACGCATTAGCATTCTACAGCCGTTACTACCAACCAATCCCTCTAGTACTACGTGGCTACGGCGCGGGTACTGAAGTAACAGCAGCTGGCGTATTCTCTGATGTGATGCGTACTCTTGGTTGGAAATTAGGAGTTTAGGAATGAGTTCAAGTGATATGGATGTTGTCGTTTATGCTCCTGCATCAATCGGTAATGTCAGTGTAGGGTTTGATGTGCTGGGGGCCGCTGTGTCTCCAGTGGATGGCACACTGCTGGGTGACCGAGTAATGGTTAAAGCAGGCGATGAATCATTCTCGCTAAAAACAGCAGGCAGCTTTGTTTCTAAGCTGCCGACTGAAGCCAAAGAAAACATCGTCTACGACTGCTGGGTGGTGTTCTCTAGAGAGCTTGATAAAAAAGGCGTTGCGCTAAAGCCTTTAGAAATGACACTCGAAAAGAACATGCCTATTGGTTCTGGTCTAGGTTCAAGTGCATGTTCAATCGTAGCGGCGCTTGATGCGCTAAACCGTTTTCACGGTCAGCCACTGAATGAAACTGAACTGCTTGCTCTGATGGGCGAGATGGAAGGTAAGATTTCAGGCGGTATTCACTACGATAACGTTGCGCCATGTTACCTTGGTGGCGTGCAATTAATGCTTGAAGAGCTAGGCATCATTAGCCAAGAAGTCCCATGTTTTGATGACTGGTACTGGGTAATGGCGTATCCGGGTATTAAGGTTTCAACGGCTGAAGCTCGCGAAATTCTTCCTTCTCAATATCGTCGTCAGGATGTGATTGCCCATGGCCGTCATCTAGCGGGTTTTATCCACGCGTGCCACTCTGGTCAGCCAGAGCTAGCAGCGAAGATGATCAAAGACGTGATTGCTGAACCATATCGTGAGAAACTGCTTCCAGGGTTTGCTGATGCGCGTAAATACGCCACTTCAGCAGGAGCACTGGCTACTGGGATCTCCGGTAGCGGTCCAACTCTATTTAGCATTTGCAAAGAACAAGATGTCGCCGAGCGTGTTGCACGCTGGTTAGAACAAAATTACGTACAAAATGAAGAAGGATTCGTTCACGTTTGTCGCCTAGATAAGCAAGGTTCGATCGTTACAGGAAGTGAGTTATGAAGCTGTACAACATCAAAGAAAATGACGAGCAAGTCTCTTTTGGCCAAGCCGTTCGTCAAGGTTTAGGTCGTAATCAAGGTCTATTTTTTCCATCTGAGCTACCAAAGTTTGATGATATCGATGCGCTGCTAGCAGAGGACTTTGTCCCTCGTAGCTCAAAGATTCTGTCAGCATTGATTGGCGATGAATTACCAAAAGAACAGATCGACCAAATGGTGGATGCAGCGTTCCAATTCCCTGCACCAATCAACCAAGTAAAAGACGGCGTTTACGCGCTTGAGCTTTTCCACGGCCCTACACTGGCGTTTAAAGATTTCGGTGGCCGCTTTATGGCTCAGTCTTTAGCAGCCGTTTCAGATGGTGGTCAAATCACGATCTTAACAGCAACATCAGGTGATACTGGTGCGGCGGTTGCACATGCTTTCTACGGCATGGAAGACATCAATGTTGTGATTCTTTACCCGAAAGGCAAGATCAGCCCATTGCAAGAGAAGCTTTTCTGTACGCTGGGTAAGAACATTCACACTGTCGCTATCGATGGTGACTTTGATGCGTGTCAGGCTCTGGTTAAAGAATCATTTGATGATGCTGAACTGCGTAAAGAGATTGGTCTTAACTCGGCAAACTCTATCAACATCAGCCGTTTAATGGCTCAGATCTGTTATTACTTTGAAGCGGCTTCTCAGCTGACTAAAGAGCAACGTGAAAACCTAGTTATTTCTGTACCAAGTGGTAACTTTGGTAACCTAACGGCGGGTCTATTGGCTAAAGCACTAGGTTTACCTGTTAAGCGTTTCATCGCAGCAACCAATGAAAATGACACGGTTCCTCGCTACCTAGAAACAGGTCAATGGGATCCAAAACCGACCATTGCGACAACGTCGAACGCGATGGACGTAAGCCAACCAAATAACTGGCCTCGTATTGAAGAGCTTTGCCAACTGAAAGGTTGGGGCTTAGATACACTAGGCAAAGGTAAAGTATCTGACGAGCAGAGCGCTGAGTCAGTTCGCGACCTAAAAGCACAAGGTTACCTATGTGAACCACATGGTGCGATTGCTTACCGTCTATTGGAAGAGCAATTGCAAGAGAATGAAACTGGCTTGTTCCTGTGTACAGCACACCCAGCGAAATTCAAAGAAGTGGTTGATGACATCCTAGGTTCTGATATCGAACTGCCTGGCCCGCTAGCAAAACACGCGGCAATGGAGTTGTTGTCTGAAGATCTTGATAACGATTTTGAAGCGCTAAAAGCAGTGCTTCGTCGAGTTCAACCGTAACGTCCATTTGTTTTTCGAACAAATAAAAACGGCGCTCAATGAGCGCCGTTTTTGTATTCTAATTTAAGCTCTAAAAATTATAGAGACTCAGTGAACGTACGTGCGATAACGTCACGTTGCTGTTCAGTTGTTAGAGAGTTGAAACGTACAGCGTAACCCGATACACGGATAGTTAGCTGTGGGTAGTTCTCTGGGTGAGCAACTGCGTCTTCTAGCGTTTCACGCTTAAGAACGTTAACGTTTAGGTGTTGGCCACCTTCGATGCGTGGTGCTGCTTCGATTGCAACTTCACGGCTTTCGTACTCGCCTAGGTCTGCAGCTGAGATAACTTGGTCAGCTTCGAAACCTGCAGTAGCAACAACACAACGAGCTTCATTCTTCTCGCTATCTAGTAGCCAGATTGAGTTTAGTAGGTCATCGTTTGCTGCTTTAGTAATTTGAATACCTTGGATCATAACTATCTCCTAGTCCACTGAATGTGGTTTGATTATGGTGTTAACTTTCGATTTTTATTGAGCTGAGTAATATATACCTAATATTAGTAAGGTTAACATTGATTTAAGTCAAAAAACAACCAAAAACCATATTTTTACAAAGGTGATTATCTTGAGGTAAATCAATAAAACCTTTGAAAACAAAGCAATTACAAAATATTTTAAAGTATAAAAAATATTTAACAGTTGTATTTGTTGTAAGTTTACTACATTTGTTGTGTTTTTATTGAACAACAACCGATACAACCCTTTATTTATTAAGCATTATGAAAGTGTAAAGTGATTTAATGACAAACAATAATTCATCTTCAAAACCGGAAACAAATATGAAGTTTATTGGCGCTCATGTGTCGGCTGCTGGTGGTGTTGATCAGGCGCCTATGCGTGCACGTGAAATAGGTGCCAATGCGTTTGCACTGTTTACCAAGAATCAGAGACAGTGGGCGGCAAAACCGCTAGAAGCGAAAACCATTAGTGCCTTCAAAGCCAATTGCAAAATGTTGGGCTTCGGTGCTGAGCACATTCTTCCTCATGACTCCTACCTTATTAACCTAGGAGCACCAGAGGAAGAGAAGCTAGAGAAATCACGCGCGGCTTTTATTGATGAGATGGAGCGTTGTAATCAACTTGGGTTAACGCTTTTGAATTTTCATCCTGGGAGTCATTTGAAGAAAATCTCAGAAAGCGAATGTTTGGCTAAGATCGCCGAGTCGATCAACCTAGCTCATCAAGCTGTACCTGACGTAATCGCGGTGATCGAGAATACGTCAGGGCAGGGCACTAACCTTGGTTGGAAGTTTGAACATCTAGCTGAGATTATCGAGCAGGTAGAAGATAAGTCACGTGTTGGCGTGTGCTTAGACACCTGCCATACGTTTACTGCTGGCTATGACTTACGTACAAAAGAGGCGTGTGAGCATACTTTTGCTGAGTTCGACCGCATTGTGGGTATGCACTATCTAAGAGCAATGCACATCAATGATTCAAAAGCTGAGTTCGCGAGTCGAGTTGATCGACACCATTCTTTAGGAAAAGGTGAAATTGGCTGGGATTGTTTTGAGTATATTGCTTCTGATTCTCGCTTTAATGGTATCCCTCTTATCTTGGAAACGATTGATTCGACGATTTGGAAAGAGGAAATTCAACAACTTAGAATGTTTCATCGCTCAGCAACGGTAGTCAGCGAAGAAGCGTAATAATAGAAGGGAAAATTTATTTCCGTCTATTTCTAAAAATTGGCACCTTTCTTTCATAACATTAAAGTGAATATGTAGTTCACGATGTCTTAGAGGAGGTGCCTTTATGTATTCAATCACCCAAACTTCAACTGTTGCTGTCGCAAGTCGTTTACCAACACCAAACCGTCACGTGCATAACCATGGCCACCATCGTACACAACAGAAAAGTGGTTAATCGAGATAAACACAACTTGAACTGATTATTATGATTCATCAACAAGTGAACCCTACACATCATGTTTATTGATAGCTGTATGAGGTATAACTAGATCCTTATTTAGAAGAGTTAGCCGATACAGCTATTTTTTTGTCTGGCGAAAGCCGCTAGAAACCTTGATGATTGGGAAGTAAAACGATGAGCGCACCAAAAACTTGGGAATCCATTATTAATGATGAACGTGACAAGGAGTACTTTCAGAGTGTCCTCGCGTTTGTTGAGCAGCAACGTAATAATGGGAAAACCGTCTACCCGCCACAAGATCAGGTGTTCAGTGCCTTTGATATGACGCCTTTCGAATCCGTGCGAGTAGTTATCTTAGGGCAAGATCCTTATCACGGTGCTAACCAAGCTCATGGTTTAGCATTCTCAGTCCTTCCTGGCGTGAAAATCCCCCCTTCTCTACGCAATATGTACAAAGAGCTTGCACAAGATATAGAGGGCTTTGAGATTCCTAGTCACGGTTATCTCGATTCTTGGGCATCGCAAGGGGTGTTGATGTTGAACACCGTTCTTACAGTAGAAGAGGCAAAAGCACACTCACATGCGAAATGTGGTTGGGAAACTTTTACTGATGCCATGATTGCTGAGCTCAATCAGCGTTCTGAACCGATCATCTTTTTGTTATGGGGCGCACACGCCCAGAAGAAAGGCCAAGCGATTGATGAAGACAAACATCAAGTGTTGGTTGCACCTCACCCATCGCCATTATCGGCACGTCGTGGCTTCTTCGGTTGTCAGCATTTCTCAACAACCAACAAGTTACTTTCTTCTATGGATCAACAACCTATTGACTGGTGTTTACCAACAGAAGTGTAGGTTGGTGGTTTTCTGAGCCGGGTCAAATCATAAATCAGCATCTTCGTATACACTTATAAACAGTAGGTGTAATGGAGTGCAATACTATGATGATTGAAAGGATAAGACGAGAGCATGGCTATATGGCTCGTTTGCTCGCGATACTCAACAATAAGTTAGAGCTTCTAAAACAAGAGCGAGAAATAAACTATAGCTTGATCGCAGAGGTGGTTGATTACCTGATGAACCATTCGGACAAAGTGCATCACCCTAAAGAAGACGTTATTTATCGCTACTATCTTAAACAATATGGCAGTGATCAAGCGATTGAAGACTTGGAGTTAGAGCATCAATTGCTTTCTGAGAAAACGGCGGACTTTTTAGGCGTGGTCGATATGATCCTTCAAGATGCGGTGGTTCCTCAGCAAGTCTTTATTGAGCAGCTTGAAGCGTTTGTTAAGGCTCAGAGAAAGCACATGGAATATGAAGAGAAGCATGTGCTACCAATGATTGTTGAGGCGTTCACGGTTAAGGATTGGCAAGAGGTTGAGTCACAGTGGCTTCAACCAGAAGACGACCCTGTTTTTGGGGACACGATTGCTGACCAATATCGCCAGCTCGCAGCTCGCGTTCGACAAAATGAGCAAGAGTGCGTTTAGTTAATATTAAGAGTGAGTCACACCTATTTCGAAGTGCCTTCTATATTAAGAGGTGACTGTTTGAGACTCCCTCTATATTAGTTGATTAGTTCTTAGTGCGGCGCTTTGAACGGATGCGATAGTCTAAACAATAAAAAAGGCACCTTTATAGGTGCCTTTTGCTATCTGATTTCTTATCGTGCTGATTAAAGCTTTATATCGTCAAGGCTAAAATCGAGACCGAGATTCATCTCTCTTAGCTCTTTCTCAAGCTGCCTGCGATCGTTGATGGCTTCGATTTCACGCCACTTACGCTTAAGTGGTTTCGAGCGTGTTTTTTGAGTTGCACGAGGCATTTCTAGTTCTGATACTTCATCGAATTGAAAGCTATCCATAAGCCATATCTCCTTCCGTGGGACTAGTTCTTACGAACCATTAAATATCATATTTAGGTTCACCATAACCTTGATTTATTTCTCATTTGTTTCAAATCTATGAAGTTTTTGTTCTGTTTTTTTATGCATGCTCACACATTGAGGGACTTTTTATGTATAAAAAACAAGCAAACAAACCTAAGTAAACGATTAAATTAGGGGTTATTGAATGTTAATTCATTGTGCGAATGGAATAGTGTTTTGCCTATAATGCATTGAAGTGCACATAGTGCTATGCGGTATAGGGATCTCATTGGCCTAGAAAAAAACGAAGATCTTCACTATACCTTGTAAAACCTAGGCTGACGTCATTTTTATGGGATGGTGTTCTTGTTGGGGCGGAGCCGTGGCTGTTGTTGATATTATGTCCCGATAATGTGACTTTTATTGGGCTGTATTGTTGAAAGTTGTGTTAACAAAAGGTGTGTTATTAGTGAAATGTCATTTTAATATAAATGCATTTGCATATTGATTTTTAAGTCGTCTCGCTGCATTATCCGCCCGTCAAAAAATACACTGATACGTAAAATGGATGCATGAAGCGACATTTACAATCTAGATCGCAGCAAATAAATATAAAACGAATGCCGACACAACATTGACACTGGCATAGGCGATTTAGAGGAAGGCTAGGAAGCATGATCGGTGCTTAAACTCAATTACGAGGTTCACGTGACAGACTTAATCAATTTGATGAACGATCTCCTTTGGGGATCTATCTTAGTTTACTTACTGGTTGGTGTGGGTATCTACTTCACTGTACGACTAGGCTTCATTCAATTCCGCCATTTCGGCCACATGTTCTCTGTTCTGAGAAACAGCCGTAAAGCAGACAGTGCTGGTATCTCTTCTTTCCAAGCTCTTTGTACTAGTCTCGCTGCTCGTGTAGGTACGGGTAACATGGCAGGTGTTGCTGTAGCTCTAACCGCAGGTGGCCCTGGTGCTATCTTCTGGATGTGGCTAATCGCCATGCTAGGTATGGCAACATCGTTTGCTGAAAGTACACTGGCACAGCTATACAAAACGCGTGATAACGACGGTAACTACCGCGGCGGCCCTGCATACTACATGGAGAAAGGCCTAGGCATGCGTTGGATGGGGGTTCTATTCTCTATCTTCCTAATCATTGCATTCGGTCTTGTATTCAACGCGGTTCAAGCAAACGCGATTGCAAGCGCAATGAACACAGCATTTGACCTTGAGCGTAGCTACGTTGGTGTTGGTATCGTAATTATCTCTGCATTCGTTATCTTCGGTGGTATCCGTAAGATTGCACGTACTGCAGAAATCATCGTTCCAATCATGGCATTGGCTTACCTAGCGATCGCTATGTACGTGATGTTCGCGAACATCGAGAAAGTGCCTGAAGTATTGGCTCTTATCTTCAAGAGTGCATTCGGTCTGCAAGAAGCAGCGGCGGGTGGCCTAGGTTACGCAATCGCACAAGCGATGATTAACGGTATCAAACGTGGTTTGTTCTCGAACGAAGCGGGTATGGGTTCTGCGCCAAACGCAGCAGCTTCTGCTACGCCTTACCCACCACACCCAGCATCACAAGGTTACGTGCAAATGCTAGGCGTGTTCATGGATACCATTGTTATCTGTTCAGCAACAGTAGCAATCATCCTGATGTCTGGTGAGTATGTACCACACGGTGAAGTTACGGGTATCGAACTAACGCAACGTGCACTAACAGCACAAGTTGGCGAATGGGGTGGCATCTTTGTAGCGGTAGCGATTTTCTTCTTCGCTTTCACTTCAATTATTGCAAACTACTCGTACGCTGAAACGAACCTTATCTTCCTAGAGCACAACAACAAGAAAGGCCTAGTGCTGTTCCGTATTGTTGTACTGGGTATGGTTATGTTCGGTTCTCTAGCGACACTACCAACGGTATGGGCCCTGGCTGACGTATCGATGGGCCTAATGGCGATTGTTAACTTGGTGGCGATTATCCTGCTATCAGGCATCGTGATTAAGCTAGCGAAAGACTACAACCGCCAACTAGACGCGGGTAAAGTACCGACATTCGATTCGAATGACTTCCCTGAGCTTAAGTCTCAACTGGAAGACGGTATTTGGGACAACAACAAGAAATAATCTTGTTGGAGCGATAAACCGCTCATCCTAAAATGATTAGAAAGGCTAAGGTTTCGACCTTAGCCTTTTTCTTTGCCTGTCATTTGTCTCATTCTGTCTATCAAAGCTCATTCTCCCTATCAAAGTAATAGGAAGAGTCATAAAGACAAGTTGATGTTTTTTCTATACTCTAGCAGCATCCAGTTAGATAACCGATTAGGGTAAAGTTATGTTAGTTGTCGTTTCTCCAGCCAAAACACTTGATTACGAATCACCATTAGCGACTGAACGCTTTAGTCAGCCTGAGTTTGTTGAACACTCTGCTGAACTGATTGAAGAGTGCCGTAAACTGACGCCAGTCGATATTTCTGCACTGATGAAGGTGAGCGATAAAATCGCAGGGTTGAACGTAGCGCGCTTTGAGCAGTGGAGCGAGACCTTTACCCAAGACAACGCACGCCAAGCAATCCTAGCCTTTAAGGGCGATGTATACACTGGCTTAGATGCTGAGACGCTATCGGATGAAGATTTTGACTACGCACAAAATCACCTGCGCATGCTTTCTGGGTTATATGGCTTGCTTAAGCCGTTAGATTTGATGCAGCCTTACCGTCTAGAGATGGGCACACGCTTGGCGAATGCTCGTGGTACTAACTTGTACCAGTTCTGGGGCAACATCATTACAGACAAGCTGAATGAAGCGTTGAATGCTCAAGGCGACAATGTGTTGATCAACCTAGCATCTAACGAATACTTTAAAGCTGTGAAGCCGAAGAGCTTGGATGGCCAAGTGATTACCCCTGTATTCAAAGACTGTAAGAACGGTCAATACAAGGTGATCAGTTTCTATGCGAAGAAAGCGCGTGGCATGATGGCTCGCTACATTATCGAGAACAAGATCAACTCGGTCGAGGCGTTGACCCAGTTTGATACGGCGGGTTACTACTTCGTTGAAGAAGAGTCGAACGCGAAAGAGTTAGTCTTCAAGCGTGAAGAGCAAAACTAGACGTTATTGATTAATGGTCGTCACGCTCTGTGGCGAGATACCAACCAGATAGAGAAAAGCCCCATGCAGCGAACTGCATGGGGCTTTTTATTGAATCGTTGAAGCAGTTAGATTATTTCTTCTTTGCTGCTTTCTTTTTCTTCGCGATTTTTTTCTTTTTCGCGATTTTTTGTTTCTCTACCGCTTTCTTATCTTCTTTCTTCGGCTTCTTTTTCTTAGTCACGGCCGCTTTCTTATGCGTAGGGCGCATGCCTTCGATGAAGCGTTCTTTGATTGGTTCGTCTGTGTAACGAGCCACACGTTCAATCATCAGTTGATCGTGCGCTTCAATGATAGAAACCGCGTTACCTTTTTTACCAGCACGAGCAGTACGGCCAATACGGTGTAGGTATACATCAGCAGTACGTGGCATGTCGTAGTTGATTACGTGGCTTACGTCTGGAAGGTCGATACCACGAGCCGCAACGTCAGTCGCTAGCAATACGTTGACAGAACCGTCACGGAAACGAGCGATCGCGTTGTTACGACGATCTTGAGGCATTTCACCTTGGATCCACGCACATGGGATTTGCGCGCTTTCTAGTTGAGCACGAAGATCACCTAGGCGATCACGCGTCTTCAAGAATACGATGCTACGCTCAGCTTGCTCTGTGATGATGTGCTTTAGGATGTTCAGCTTGTGCTCTGCTGTATCTGCACGGTGGTACCACTGAGTGATCTTCTTACGCTCACGAAGTGATGATTTCGCATCGATCTCTGCTGGGTTTTTCAGTAGATCTTCAGTGAAGCCTTCAATGCCTTTACCTTCTAGCGTTGCTGAGAACAGTAAAGTTTGTTTACGCCAGCGACACTCTGCAGACAGACGGTCAACAACAGGACCAAAGCCCATGTCTAGCATACGGTCGGCTTCATCTAGAACCAGCCATTCAATTGCACGGCAGTCAAAACGCTCGCCTTCAATGTATTCCATCAAACGACCAGGTGTTGCTACTACGATATCTTGAGTTGTGCTTAAGATATCTGCGTGCTCTTGGTACATAACACCGCCCGTGATCGTGAAGATATTTAGGCTAGTGTATTTAGCAAGCTCACGTGCTTGTTCGGTGATCTGCATTGCTAGCTCACGCGTTGGCGTCAGGATAAGCATACGAGCAGGGCCAGATTTCTTACGTGGGAAATCCAGTAGGTATTGCAGTGCTGGCAATACAAATGATGCTGTTTTACCAGTACCTGTTGGCGCAGAAGCCAAAACGTCTCTTCCATCTAACGCTTGTGGGATTGCTTCAGCTTGTATCTGTGTAGGGCGTTCGTAGCCCATTTCGTCAATTGCTTTAAGCAGCTCTTGGTTTAGATCGAGTTCTGCAAAGGTTCTGATCACTGTTGTTTCTCCACAAGCAATAAATGTTTCTGCCTCAAAAAGCAGACGATAAAAAAGAGTAGTCGGACATTATAGAAGCATTAGTGATTAGGATCACATGGTATTTGCTACATCTTGAGATAAAAATCTTTCGTGAGCGCAATAAATGCTTCGCTATAACCACCTTGATGGTGAATTGTAAGCGATTCGCGCTGCAAATCTTGCTCGCAGGCAGGATCTTTAGATAACTCAAATAGAATTCGGCTAGCCGGTTTCTTGTCTGTTGTTCTCACATCAAGGCGTTTTGCTAGATACCAACCACATTGCTCGGCAAGCTTGATAAAACCTTCCCCCTCAGGCGTCGGTAGGATGAAACTGGCCGTCGCGGCTTCGGTTGTGATCTCGAAACAACGTTGAGCAAGCGCTAGGTGATCCAAGCTGTCGGTGTGTCTGGCGGTGGCTCTTTGGCTTTGCTGCGCCTGTTCTCCAGAGTTGAAGTAGGGCGGGTTACAGATGATCGCATCAAACTTCTGTGGAAAGCTTGCCGATAACACACTGTCGTGATGAAGCGAGACACGATTTTGCCAAGGCGACTGCTCAATATTGACAGTGGCAGCATCAATGGCGTGTTGATCAATATCTATCGCAGAGATTGAAGCATCCTCAAAACGCTGCGCAGCCATCAAGGCCAGCAGACCTGTTCCTGTTCCAATATCGAGTACACATGATCTTTGTGGCAGGCTTACCCACGCGCCAAGTAACACGCCATCGGTACTGACTGGCATACCGCTTTGCCCGCCGTAAATTGAGAATTGCTTAAAATTGAAGCTTTTAGTTTGCACTGTTTTGTCTTTCATTAATGTTCTGAGTATCAAGATATTTTAAGTGATTAGCTCTAATGTTAACCGCTTGTATGAATCAATGTTCTGCTTGGGAAAATATTGTTGTGAATTATGGTTAGTTTATAATTGTGGCTATTTTTCCATAGCCAGTGTAATCCACTGCTTTTTGTTCTCATATGCAAATTTATATGGTGTTTTTGTGTGGTGACTTGCAGCTAGCCAAGTGTTTCGTCATTATGCGCGACTATTTTATAGATTGATTGGCAGCTTTTAGCTGTAACATTCATGTAAGCACAACATAAACTCATAAATATAATTAAGGATTATCTGTGAAACAGAGTCTAAAACTAACAGATATAATGGCATTGGGCTTTATGCTTTTTGCGTTTTTCTTGGGTGCGGGTAACATCATCTTCCCACCTCTAGCTGGCCAATTAGCCGGTGATCACTTCCTTCCAGCGATGTCTGGTTTTCTGCTGACTGCCGTTGGTCTGCCGTTAATCACTATCGTCGCGGTCGCTGTGGCTGGTGGCTCTTGGGGTCACTTAACTAAAGATCTTCCAAAGCAAGCTGCAACTATCATGGCTGTTCTGATCTTTATCATTATCGGTCCTGCATTTGCTGCACCACGTACTGGCCTTGTTGCCTATGAGATGGCGGTGAAACCGTTCTTCATCGATGCCTCTCAAGCTCACCTAACTCTCTTTTCGATTGCATTTTTTGTAGTAGCGATGTTCTTCTCATGGTCGCAAGGTAAGCTTATTGACGTTATTGGCAAGGTACTGACACCTGCACTGTTCGTTGGTTTGGTTGTACTGGCGATTGCTGTGTTCGTTAACCCTCAAGGTGATATTCTTGCGGCTCACGGTGAGTACATCACTCAACCACTGACCAAAGGTTTCCTTGAAGGCTACAACACCATGGATACTTTTGCTTCTTTGATGTTTGGTATGCTGATTGTTGATGCGATTCGTAGCAAGGGCATTACTGACCGTGCTGCGACGACTAAGTACCTAATTAGCGCGGGTTGTATTGCCGCAGCGGGTCTAGCGTTTGTTTACATCTCTCTATTCTTCCTAGGCGCAACAAGTGCAACAGTCGCAGCTGGTGCAGACAATGGCGGTGCTATCTTAAGCCTATACGTTCAATCGTTGTTTGGTCCTTCTGGTCAGCTAGTGCTTTCTGTGATCGTACTATTAGCGTGTCTAACAACGGCGATTGGTCTTGTGTCAGCATGTTCGGATTACTTCAGCTCGCTAACGCCTCTGTCTTACAAGACTTGGGTAATCATCAACGGTGTGGCTTGTGCAACCGTTGCAAACGTTGGTCTTTCTCAACTGATTTCTCTGTCTGTTCCAGTACTATTTGCATTGTACCCAGTCGCTATCGCGTTGGTTGCTCTGACATTCTTGCGTAGCCGTTTCCCTAATCCAAAAGTGGCTTACCGCGTAGTAGTATTAGTGTCACTGCTGTTTGCTCTTATTGATGGCGCTAAAGTAGCGGGTGTAGACGTGTCTGCACTTAAGATGCTGCCACTGTTTGAGATCGGTATGGGTTGGTTGCTTCCAACGACTGCTGCAATCATCTGTATGTTCTTCGTTGGTAAATCAACAGAGCAAGAGATGGCTGAGGAGACTGTTTAATCTTCCGTTGAGATTAGATTGTTCTTCGAGATGAAATAGAAAAGGCCTCATTACTTCGCAGTAATGAGGCCTTTTTGTATTCTGTGGTCTTTTTATATTCAGCTACTTAGTTAGGTGTACTTCTGTTTGGTTATAGCTTTTCGCTGTACTCAACCAGTACTTGCTCAACCCAGCTTGCGATACGGTCATCGCTAAGCTCGTATTGTGAATCTTCATCAAGCGCCAAACCAACGAATTGAGATTGGTCTTCCGTTAACGCTTTAGACGCTTCGAACTCGTAGCTGTCGTCGTTTGGCCAGAAGCCAACAAACTCTGCTCCAGCGGTTTTCAGTTCA
This sequence comes from Vibrio sp. 10N.286.55.E10, assembly GCF_002872555.1. Classification (NCBI taxonomy): domain Bacteria; kingdom Pseudomonadati; phylum Pseudomonadota; class Gammaproteobacteria; order Vibrionales; family Vibrionaceae; genus Vibrio; species Vibrio sp. 10N.286.55.E10. The sequence continues at coordinate 60,265 of NZ_MCSD01000009.1, read as the reverse complement.
TCATGCAACAGACCCATCGCATCAAGGAACCATTCGCCGTAGCCTTCTTGGTCACCTAAACCAAACAGAGCCACAACCTTGCCTTTCATTGGCGTGGTTGCGATGTCTTCCCACAGTTCATTCCAATCTTCTTGGATTTCACCGAAGTCCCAAGTCGAGATGCCCAGCAATAAAAGGTCGTAGTCCGCCATCAATGAAAGAGGGGTTTCTTTCACGTTATGGATATCAACTAGGTCTTCACCAATAATGCCGCGAATTTTCTCTGCTGCCATTTCTGTGTAGCAGGTGGTTGAGCCGTAAAATAATCCAATTTTCATAGCAAACGTTCGATTTTAATTTCAGATGGCGAATTCTAACCATAAATCGACTTCGATTGCAGCGATTATCCGCTCAAGTCGTAATTTTTATGGCATTCATATTTGCTCTGGCATACTCTCAAAACAGTTTCCAATATTGTGAGTAACACTATGCAGTCGCCTCAAGGGCAGAGCGAAGACCACGGTCTCGTTGAGCAGTTTTTAGATGCTATGTGGATGGAGCGAGGATTATCGGAGAATACGCTTGTCTCGTACCGTACCGATTTGTCCAAGTTATTAGCGTGGATGGAAAAGAACAATTACCGCCTCGACTTCATTAGCCTTTCAGGTTTACAGGATTATCAAGGCTGGTTAGCCGACGCTGATTTTAAGCAGACTTCTCGTGCCCGTATGTTGTCGGCGATTCGTCGCTTGTTCCAATACTTACACCGCGAGAAAATCAGAGGTGATGATCCAAGTGCTTTGTTGATCAGCCCGAAGTTGCCGCAACGCTTGCCGAAAGATTTGAGCGAAGAGCAGGTTGATGCTTTGCTTGATGCGCCAGATCCGAACGATCCGATTGAGCTTCGCGATAAGGCGATGCTTGAGTTACTCTATGCAACCGGTTTGCGTGTGACAGAACTGGTTAGCTTGACGATGGAAAACATCAGCCTAAGACAGGGCGTGGTGCGTGTTATTGGTAAGGGTGGTAAAGAGCGCTTAGTACCCATGGGCGAAAATGCGGTCGATTGGATAGAGACTTTTATTGAGCAAGGTCGTCCACATCTACTTGGCGAAAACAGTTCTGATGTGGTTTTTCCGAGTAAACGCGCCAAGCAAATGACCCGTCAGACGTTCTGGTATCGTATCAAGTACTACTCGGTCGTCGCCGGTATCGACACAGAATTGTTGTCACCCCACGTATTGAGACACGCTTTTGCGACGCATTTACTGAACTATGGCGCAGATCTCAGGGTCGTACAGATGTTACTTGGGCATAGTGACTTATCGACAACCCAAATTTATACTCACGTGGCGACTGAAAGGCTGAAGCAAATTCACGCGCAGCATCACCCACGTGCTTAAATCCATTTATTTTTAAGGTGAACTTAATGAGCGTATTACGCCGTCTTCCTCTACTAGCGATTCCTCTTATGATTACTGCATGTAATGCATCAGAAGCGAAAGTAGAAACAACGTCAACAGCCGTAGAAGCTGCTCCTGCTCAAGCTATTGATACTGCAGCGTTAACTAAGCGTTTTGAAAAGATCGGCATTAAGGTCGATAAGATTGTTCCTTCGGATATCGATGGTCTTTTAGAAGTTCAAACCAACAGCGGCATTATCTTTTCTTCTCCTAAGGGCGACCATTTTCTAGCCGGCACACTTTACTCTTTGGATGACAACGGCAAGTTCAGTGATGTTTTGGCTGAGCGTCAAGCTCCGTTGAATGCTGAAAAAGTAGCAGCAATGTCGGATACGGTTATCGAATATAAAGCTGATAACGAAAAGTACGTTGTGACGGTATTTACGGATATTACCTGTGGCTACTGTGTTCGTCTGCACAGCCAAATGCAGGGCTACAACGATCTGGGTATTACCGTTCGCTACATGGCTTACCCGCGTCAAGGCGCGACAGGACAAGTTGCTGATCAAATGGCGGCAATCTGGGCGTCAGATGATCCAAAAACAGCTATGCATGACGCTAAAGTAAATCGTCAAATGCCAGCGTCTGGTAAAGACCTAGCAGAGCAGAAGCAGATCATTGCTAAACAATACCAATTGGGTCGTGAGCTTGGCATCAATGGTACACCGGCTATCGTACTAGCAAGTGGTGAGTTGGTGAGTGGTTACTTGCCGCCAGCACAACTTCTTCAACGTTTAGAGCAATAATCTCGTTTTCTGTATTGCCATTTATCCCCCATGTTTTTGATTTAAGGAGAGGCCTGATTGATATCGGGCCCATTTTTATATGATAGAGATCCAACGCCGTCCAGAGGTCGACATTTCAGTCTTACCTGCTCACTTACCTGACTTATTAAAGCGTATTTATGTGAGTCGTGGAATCGACAGTGCTGACCAACTAGAGACAGCAGCGAAAGGCTTGCACTCTTATCAAAAACTGGGTGGCATTGATGCTGCGGTTGAACTGTTGTTCAAGGCCATTCAGCAGCAAAAACGCATCATCATTGTTGGTGACTTTGATGCCGATGGCGCAACCAGTTCAGCGTTGTCCGTACTTGCTCTACGTATGTTGGGCAGTTCTAACGTCGATTATCTGGTACCAAACCGTTTTGAAGATGGTTATGGCTTGAGCCCTGAGGTTGTCGAACAGGCAATCGAGCTTGGCGCCGAAGTGATCATGACGGTTGATAACGGTGTCTCTTCTATTGAAGGTGTTCGCTTCGCTAAAGAGAAAGGACTAGAGGTTCTGGTTACCGACCATCACTTGCCGGGCAATGAACTGCCAATGGTCGATGCGATGGTTAACCCAAACCTTGAGAGCTGTGCTTTTCCTTCGAAAGCCCTAGCGGGTGTTGGTGTCGCTTTTTATCTGATGATGGCATTGTGTGTTCACATGCGTAAGTTGGGTTGGTTTGCAGAGCGCGGCATGACAGAACCTAAGTTGATGGAATTGATTGACCTTGTGGCGCTGGGTACGGTTGCCGACGTGGTCCCACTCGACGAAAACAACCGAATTTTAGTGCATCAAGGTTTGCAACGTATTCGTGCGGGTAAAGCTCGTCCGGGTATTCAAGCCTTGATCGAAATCGCTAAGCGAGACGCTAAGCGTTTGGTGGCGTCTGATTTTGGCTTTGCTCTTGGTCCTCGTATCAATGCAGCTGGTCGATTGGATGACATGTCTTTTGGTGTTGAGCTACTAATGAGTAACAACATCCATGCAGCGCGTCGAATGGCAAGTGAACTGGATGGTTTGAACCAAACACGTAAAGAGATCGAAGAGGGCATGAAGCAAGAAGCGATGGCTTTTTGTGAGCGCCTTGAGTTTGGTAAAGACGACCTGCCTTCTGGTTTAGCCTTGTTCCAACGTGATTGGCATCAAGGTGTGATTGGTATCTTGGCTTCGCGTATCAAAGACAAATACCACCGCCCAGTGATTGCGTTTGCAGATGGCGGCGAAGGCAGTATCAAAGGTTCATGTCGCTCAATTCCAGGTTTGCACATGCGTGATGCTTTGGACCGAATCGACACTCAAAACCCAGGCTTGATTCTTAAGTTTGGTGGCCACGCAATGGCGGCTGGCTTAACCATCATGGAAAAGGACTTTGAACGCTTCAGCAAGTTGTTCAATGATGTTGTGAAGAATGAACTTGGAGAAACAGCACTGAAGGGCATTATCTTGTCTGATGGTGAGCTGTTACCAGAAGAGTTCTCTATGCACACCGCTGAAACGCTGCGTTCAGGTGGCCCGTGGGGACAAGCTTTCCCTGAGCCAATTTTCGATGGTGAGTTTAAAGTGCTGCACCAAAAGCTGGTGGGTGAAAAACACCTTAAGCTGATGCTCGAGCCGCTCTACAAAGGCCACCCTACCAATGTGATGATTGATGGTATTGCCTTTAACGTCGACCTACGTCGCTGGCCTGATGCATCAGTAAAAACCGTTCATCTTGCATTTAAGCTCGATATCAACGAATTTCGTGGTAACCAATCGTTGCAGCTGATGATCGATCATATCGAAGCCAAATAGTTATTTTGGGCTCAATAATGCTCATCATCTAGCGCTAAATTCAACAAGCTCTGTTCAAAAACAGGGCTTGTTTTCCTTCCTGCCCTTACAAATTCTACGTGTTTCTTCTGCCTGTCAATTTTATATCCCATTAAGTTGTTGAATCTTGGTTCACCACTCTAAAAAATTCTGTATCTCCGTCACACTTTTGAGTACAATTCTTCGGTTAAATTCTACTCATAAATGATGAGCTAAAATGTTTGAAATCAATCCTATAAAAAACCGTCTGCAGGATGTGTCTGAGCGCACAAATATCCTGAGGGGGTATCTTTGACTATGACGCTAAGAAAGAGCGTCTAGAAGAAGTAAACGCAGAATTAGAACAACCGGATGTATGGAACGAACCTGAGCGTGCTCAAGCGCTAGGTAAAGAACGTTCTGCATTGGAAGCGGTAGTAGAAACGATCGACCAACTTGACCAAGGTGTTGAGGATGTTGATGGCCTATTAGAGCTTGCGGTTGAAGAAGAAGATCAAGAAACGTTCGATGAAATTGAACCTGAACTGGCCGAGCTTGAAGCTAAGCTAGAGAAGCTGGAATTCCGTCGTATGTTCTCTGGTGATCACGATGCATCAGATTGCTACATCGATTTACAGTCAGGTTCGGGCGGTACAGAAGCTCAAGACTGGACTTCAATGATGTTGCGCATGTACTTACGTTGGGCAGATTCGAAAGGCTTCAAGACTGAAGTTATCGAAGTGTCTGATGGCGATGTTGCTGGCCTTAAAGGCGCAACGGTACGTATCTCTGGTGAGTATGCTTACGGCTGGTTACGTACAGAGACTGGTGTTCACCGTCTAGTTCGTAAATCACCATTTGATTCAAGTGGTCGTCGTCATACTTCATTTGCATCTGCGTTTATCTATCCTGAGATTGATGACAACATTACGATCGACATTAATCCTTCTGACCTACGTATTGACGTATACCGTGCCTCTGGCGCTGGTGGTCAGCACGTAAACACCACGGAATCGGCGGTACGTATTACTCACGTTCCGACCAACACCGTGGTTCAGTGTCAGAATGACCGTTCGCAGCATAAGAACAAAGATCAAGCGATGAAGCAGCTACGTGCTAAGCTTTTTGAACTTGAGATTCAAAAACAAAATGCTGAAAAACAAGCGAGCGAAGAAACGAAATCAGACATCGGTTGGGGCAGTCAGATCCGCTCTTACGTACTGGATGATTCTCGTATCAAAGATTTACGCACCGGCATCGAAAACCGTAATACTCAAGCGGTTCTTGACGGTGACTTAGACAAGTTTATTGAAGCTAGCCTGAAATCAGGTCTGTAAGCTTTATCAACTATTAAGCTTTACCAATAATATTGGTAAAAATGCCTATATTTGCAAAAATATAGCGGTCCAAATTTTAAAAGCAGGGTACATCTCTAATGACTGATGCTGTTCAAAACGAAAACGCACAAGAAGCTTCTTCACCTGAAGAGAACAAACTAATCGCTGAGCGCCGCAGCAAGCTGGATCACATCCGCCAAAACTGCAAAGCTAACGGTCACCCAAATGACTTCCGTCGTGAGCACCTAGCTGGCGATCTTCAAGCGGAATTCGGTGAGAAGACTAAGGAAGAGCTAGAAGAGCTTAACCACATCGTTGCGATCGCTGGTCGTGTTATGGCGAAGCGTGGTCCATTCCTTGCGATTCAAGAAACTTCTGGTCGTATCCAAGCATACGCAGCGAAAGACGTACAAAAAGTACTGAAAGAGAAGTACCAAGGCCTAGATATCGGTGACATCATCGGTGTTAAAGGTGCGCTTCACAAATCAGGTAAAGGCGACCTTTACGTGAACATGGAAGAGTTTGAATTGCTGACTAAAGCACTTCGTCCTCTACCAGAGAAGTTCCACGGTCTAACTGACCAAGAGATGCGTTACCGTCAGCGTTACGTTGACCTAATCGTGAACGAAGATTCTCGCAATGCATTTATCGTGCGTTCTAAGCTTGTATCTTCAATCCGTAACTTCATGAGCGCGAAAGGCTACCTAGAAGTTGAAACGCCAATGATGCACGTGATCCCGGGTGGCGCAACTGCACGTCCATTCATCACTCATCACAATGCACTAGACATCGACATGTATCTACGTGTTGCACCAGAGCTTTACCTTAAGCGTCTAGTGGTTGGTGGTTTTGATCGTGTATTCGAGATCAACCGTAACTTCCGTAACGAAGGTCTATCTCCACGTCACAACCCAGAATTCACAATGATGGAATTCTACCAAGCGTACTCTGACTACAAAGACCTTATGGATCTGACAGAAGAGATGCTAAGCACGGCAGCAATGGACGTTCTTGGTTCTACTTCTATGCCTTACGGTGACGAAACGGTTGAGTTCGGTGGCACTTACGCTCGAATGAGCATGTTCGATGCAATCAAGCACTACAACCCTGAGCACGCTGAGATTCAAGCGCTAACAGAAGCAGACCTACAAGACCGTGAGAAGATGGTTGCTATCGCAAAATCTGTACACGTAGACGTAGAAACGTTCTGGACATGTGGTCAGCTTCTAGAAGAGATCTTTGGTGAAACGGCTGAGCCTCAGCTAATTCAACCAACGTTCATCACTGGCTACCCAGCGGACATCTCTCCTCTAGCACGTCGTAGCGATGACAACCCATTCTTCACAGACCGTTTTGAGTTCTTCATCGGTGGCCGTGAAGTTGCGAATGGTTTCTCTGAGCTTAACGATGCACAAGACCAAGACGAGCGTTTCAAAGCGCAAGTTAACGCGAAAGACGCGGGTGACGACGAAGCAATGTACTACGATGCAGACTACATTACTGCACTAGAGCACGGCCTACCGCCAACAGCAGGTCAAGGTATCGGTATCGACCGTCTAGCAATGCTATTTACAAACACGCACACAATCCGTGACGTGATCTTGTTCCCGGCAATGCGTCCACAAGCGTAATTCTCGCTTATAGGGCGTAACAGCCTATGTAATTAAAAAGCCACCTTCGGGTGGCTTTTTCTGTTTTTGGGCTTCAAAACCTAGTCTGTACCGCACTCTTGATTCGAAAAATCGTTATTTCTGACATAGTCTTACTATTGAGACATAAAATCTAAGATAGTCTCACTACTATACGCCTCTGCGCTGAATACGATCTCGCGGCATTTTGTCGAACGATGAAGCAGTGACTCGTATTAGCCTGATTTAAATAAAAATAGAATAAGGAAGAAGGATGGGAACTCAATTTAAGATGGATTCCTTACCAGGTTCTCTTATCGTCGTTGGTGGTGCGTACGAACCCTGGTTATCAGTGTTAGAACAAGTGGGTTGGCAGTGTACCCAGTGTGCAGATTTACGAAAAGCCGATGCCTTGATTGCTGATATTGGCCCATGTATTGGTATTGTCGATCTTAGTCATGATGAGTTCAGTCTCAACGGTATTGCTAACCTTGTGAGCAATAACAAGCAGGTGAGATGGCTCGCCTTTATCCGTGAATCGCAATTAAGCTCTGATACTATCTGCCAGTTTATCGTTAACTTCTGTATCGACTTTTTCACGGCGCCAATCCCAGATGCTCAGTTGCTGAGTACCATTGGTCACCAACTGGGTATGCTGAAGCTTGAGCAGAAAGTATGGCCAAACTACGGCATTAACAACAATATGGGCCTGCTGGGCGACTCTGTGGCTGTGAAGCGCTTGAGAGACCAAGTGAAGCGTATTGGGCCGACTGATGTCAGTATCTTGATTTATGGCGAGAGCGGAGCTGGTAAAGAGACGATTGCACGCTCGATTCACCAAAACTCGTCGCGAGCACAGAAGCCATTTTTAACGGTTAACTGTCGTGCCTTGTCTGAAATGAGAATAGAGGCCGAGGTCTTTGGTATTTCAGCACAGCCAGCGACAGCGCCTTGTATGTTGGAAGAAGCCGATGGCGGAACCATCTTGCTTAATGATGTTTTAGCGATGCCACGCAATCAACAACTGAATCTGTTGCGCTTTTTACAAGAGGGTAAGATTGAAACCGCTAATGGACCTAAATCCGTTGATGTGCGTATTCTGGCCGCGAACTCCTCTGATATCGAGAAGGCGTTGATTGAGGGCGATTTTAATGAAGAGCTCTATCACTACATTAATGTTCTGCGTATTCATGTTCCGAGCTTAAAAGAACGTGTGAGTGATATTTCAGTACTGGCTAATCACTTTCTGCGTGAGTACTCGAAAGAGTTTAATGCTCAAGCGAAGAGCTTTTCAGACGATGCTATCCGTTCGATGAATCGCTACCATTGGCCTGGAAATGTGCGTGAGCTGATGAATCAGATTAAGCGTGTTGTGTTGATGTCTGATGCGGTGATCATTGAGGATCACCAACTCGATTTACCAAAACAGAATGATGAACGCCGAAGTTTGAAGAGTATTCGTGAGCGTTCAGAGCGCGATGCACTGCTGATTGTGTTGGAGTCTTACGGCGGTCAGGTTTCGTTGGCAGCTAAAGAACTTGGCGTATCACGAGCAACTATGTACCGATTGCTCAATAAACACAGCCTAATCTCTGAAGGGGTTGTTTAGACTCTTTTCTACATGACTTTATTCAGTCACTGTAAATGAAAGGCCACGTATCTACGTGGCTTTTTTGTTTCTGAAGGATAGCCAGTTCTTTTCTAGCTCAGCCGAAGATAGATATGCTGTGATTTTATATAATCATAGTGAATATGTTATATTTAAATGAATATGCAACTGATATTTTGGGTAAATGCATTGTTTTGAAAATGTTAACCAATTATCGGTTGAATAATATACTCACTTGGTTAGACTTTACCCGTGAAAGCAGAGATTTAACAAATACTTGTCTGCTTTTACTACCTCATTTCTTTTTGGATTTTTTAGTTAGCTTGGAGGCGCAAATGAAACATTTCGATTTTATACAGCATATTTGCGCGTCGTTTGATCCGTGTACTGACATGGTGACTGATATGTCACAAACATCAGCCATGGCCGATCGAAACACCCAAGATAAACCTAACTAATAGATCCGTATCCTTATTTGGCTGCGGAAAAATAGCAGCTAAATGAGAAGCCCTCACACTATCTAACACGCTATTTTTCCTCAGTTTATTCAACAACTGGAGAGTTATTATGCGTCACTCAGTATATTTAAAATTAGCAACAGTCCTTATCCGTGCCGATCTTCGTCGTGAAGAGCGTGAATGGCAACGAAAAGTTCGTCGTAGTTCATATGATCTACCATGGAACAATACTCACTTATTAAGAGATATTGGTCTTGAGGCTGACGGTCGACCTATTGGTTTTTCTGAACCAGAAGTTGTCACTATTGAACGTCGAGTACGTCACCTTCGTCGTGTCCTAAGTGCGCGAATACCGACGTAATCTGCGGGGTTGATAGCACCGTTCAACCCCTAAGATAAGTCACAGTGATAGTTATGGCGTCGAAAGTGCAAACTTTTGAACTAGAACTGGTCAAATAAGAGAAGCTCTTGCTTCTCTTTTTTGCTTTTTTAAGCCGTTATCTATGCTTTTTTAAGTTGTTATCTAGTAAAGGAAAAGAGTTCTACTAAGCTTTATAGAGCAAGGGAGGCTGGCTATGCAGAAGCATCAATTAGACATGTGGTTACATGGAGAGCATAAAGACTCTTATCAAACTCCAAAAGTGTACGTTATAGGCTGTTCTGATATCTCAGAATATCTACTGGCGGTGGAGTACAAACACAAGCTAGAACCGGTAAAGCAAGACGGCGAGCCGCTTCACTTTGGATCCTTGGATCAAGTGAAAGAGGAGTTACTCCGGCTCGGCTTTGAAAAGGCGTATCTTCGCCTACATAACGCGTATGATGAGTTTGGTAATGAGCCAAGCCAAAGCTACTGTGACATTGAACTGGCGCTTAAACCTCATTAAGAGAGCGTTTGTTGCTAGAGATTGATTCTAATTGCAGGCTCTTTTGTAACGCATTGAGAGTTTTCGCTACCGAGGCTCGATTAAACGATCTATGCGTAATGTGTTGTCAGCAATTTGTGGGTGAATTGAGTTCGTAGATAGAAACCACGTGGTTTAGTTTTGATAGGTTTTCCACTTGCACCGTAAGCTTCGGTTAACACTCGACTGTTGGCAGCTTTTGGACGTAAATGCAGTGCTTCACCGTGTCTTGCAGTTATTTGCTCCACATTGCCTAACACGATCAATTCCATTAGTTCTTCCCAATCTCTTTTCAAGAGTTCGTCTTCAGCTTGGCTAGGTGTCCATAATAAAGGGGATCCTACATGCCTCTCTGCTAACGGGATCTCTCTTTCTCCCTCGACAGGGATCCACAACACCTTAGACAGCTTGTTTCGAACGTGGCTGGTTTCCCAAGTTATGCCTTGCACACCCATCAAAGGCGCGACACACACAAAGGTGGTTTCGAGTGGCTTGCCAGAATAGCCAATCGGAATACTTTTTAGCTCGATCCCTAGCTTGGCAAAATCTTGTTCTGGCTTGCTGCCTGCAGGTGCACCCAAGTGCCATTCCAATAACTGCCCAACCCAGCCTTTATCACGCTTAAGGTCGTTTGGCATCCGCATCTCGGCTTCGTCGGCGAGTTCTTTAAAGGTCATTCCGGCGATGGCATACGCGCGCTCTAACAGCTCTTGTTGTGTTTGTGGTTCTGGTTTCATAATAAAAGGTATGATCAAAAAAACGATTTTATCAGAAGTTATCACCAAATGACGACTGGTTAAGAAATGATCTCCTTGCGAGAAAAGGGATCAAACTCAGGGTTATCCACAGGACATAAAGGTAATTAATTGAAATATTAATTTAGTGGATAAATAAACAGGGGTTTATGGTGGATAAAATGCTTGCCAAATGGGGTTCAAAATGAATCTTTCACTTGGTAGTGTGGATAAACATCGGAGTGGTTGATCTTTAACCATGTCGAATTTCTGAAAGATCTTTTACATTTCCAATGTTTTTTAAAACTAAGATATTATTTTAATTGGTTGATTTGTATGAATATAAATTAAGTTTTATTGATTTGTCGTTTTTTGTGTTGATGAATCTATGGATTAAAAAAAACGATTGCGGGTAATTCTTCACATAGTTATTCACAGAAAAGGTGAATAAATGTGGTCTATGTCTCACTATTGTGTGGGTAACTAGAATTTGAGCAAAACTTATCCATATCTTTAGTTATTATTCATAAATATAGCGCTTATCACGTCACTAAGTTTGCTCCGATTGGGGATATGTGGAAAAATCAGAGTAATTAAAAATTTAGATAGAGGTTGGCCAGTGATAGATGGCGATGGTTACCGATTAAATGTTGGTATTGTAATCTGTAACAACCATGGTCAGGTCTTCTGGGCTAAACGATACGGGCAACATTCATGGCAATTTCCTCAAGGGGGAATAGATGAAGGTGAGACTCCGGAACAGGCAATGTACCGCGAGTTGTATGAAGAGGTTGGCCTTACTAAAAAGGATGTAAAGATCGTCGCGACAAGTCGTCATTGGTTACGCTATAAGCTACCCAAACGACTGGTTCGGTGGGATTCTAAACCTGTCTGTATTGGACAAAAACAGAAGTGGTTTCTTTTGCGCTTAGATTGCGATGAATCGCATATCAATATGCAGCGTGGAAGTACACCTGAGTTTGATGGTTGGCGTTGGGTGAGTTACTGGTACCCAGTTCGACAAGTTGTTTCTTTCAAGCGAGATGTTTACCGTCGAGCGATGAAAGAGTTCGCATCTTTAGCAATGCCGTTTAAAGAGCGAAAAATAAAAGGAAAGCGCAAATTGCGTAGAGGTTAAGCATGCTCAGTCAACTAAGGGAAATAGTTGAACACGTATCAAGAGTTGAAGATGTGTCGACGGCTCTTGATATTTTGGTGAAAGAGACATGCAGTGCGATGCAGACGGAATGTTGCACCGTGTATTTGGCAAATAATGATATGCAGCGCCTTGAGTTGATGGCAACTCAAGGCCTGATCTTCAAAGGCAATAGCATTCACATTGGTTTTGACGAAGGTCTGGTTGGCCTTGTTAAAAGAAGTGCTGAACCTATCAACCTTGCACAAGCATCTGCTCACCCTGCTTATAAGTTTTTTCCAGAGCTTGGAGAAAACGTCTATCACTCTTTTCTCGGTACTCCGATTATCCACCGCAAGCAAGTACTCGGTGTATTGGTCATTCAACAGAAGACTCCGCGTTTATTCAGTGAGATGGAAGAATCTTTCCTTGTCACGCTCTCAGCACAACTTGCCGTTATTGTGGCGCACGCCCAAACTCAAGGTCATTGGCTGTTAGAGCAACAGAAGCTACCTGCGACTAAAGGTATTGCAGCTTCATCGGGCGTGGCGATTGGTGATTTATGGTGGGACAACACCCAGCCTGAACTTACCGATGTTTATCCTGCTTCGACGCTCAATGTAGAGAGAGAGCATGAGTTGTTGGCGGTAGCGGTTGAAAATGCCCTCAATGACTTTAAGCGCATGCGAAAGCGCTTAGATAGCGAAATCAATAAAGACGCATTAGCGATCTTTGACCTGTTTACTCACTTACTCAACGATCCTATGTTGCGTAAGGATCTAAAGAGTCAAATTCAGAAAGGCGATAAAGCCGATTGGGCATTAAGACAAGTGGTTGAGAGCTATTCGAACCGCTTTGCTCGTATGTCTGATGTGTACCTTCGTGAGAGAGCACAAGACATCCGAGAGCTCGGACAAAGGTTGCTCTATTTCCTCCATAACTCTGAACATGAACTCCGCACATTAGATAAGCCGATTATTCTAGTGGTTCGTGAGTTAACCGCTTCGGTATTAGCGTCTATTCCAAAAGAAAAGCTATTAGCTGTTATTTCCTTGGAAGGGGCGGCGAACTCGCATGCAGCGATTTTGTCTCGAGCGCTTGGCATACCTTCAGTCATGGGGGTAAATCTCAATCTAGCTCAAGCTAATGGCAAGCGAGCGATTGTGGATGGGTATAGCGGTGAGATCTTTATTGAGCCGACTAAAAACCTGCTTAAAGAGTATCGAGGGCTGATTCTAGAAGAGAGTGAGCTCTCCTCTATGGTCAATCGCGAGCTGTACCTACCGGCAAAAACGCAAGACGACAAGCAAGTAGAGATTCTACTTAATGCGGGTTTGAGTGCAGACACTAACATCGCCATCAACCAAGGTGTTGATGGAGTAGGGCTGTATCGAACTGAAATCTCTTTCTTGTTACAGCAAAGATTCCCGTCAGAGGATGAACAATTCAAGCAGTATCGTTCTGTGCTGGCAAGTTACCCTGAGAAACAAGTGGTGATGCGTACACTCGATATCGGTGGTGATAAGGCCTTACCTTATTTTCCTATCGAAGAGGACAATCCATTCCTTGGTTGGCGTGGTATTCGTTTTACGCTCGATCATCCAGATATCTTCATTATTCAACTGCGTGCCATGCTACGTGCGAGTTGTGAAAGCCATAACTTGAGCATTTTGCTGCCGATGATCTCTGGTGCTCAGGAATTGGATGACGCGCTACAACTGATTGAACAAGCGTATGACGAAGTGCATGAGCTTGATAACCGAGTGCGTATGCCTCGCGTTGGTATCATGATTGAAGTGCCATCCATGCTGTACATACTGCCGCTGATTGCGGATAAGGTCGACTTCGTTTCAGTCGGTACCAACGACTTAACCCAATATTTATTAGCGGTTGATCGGAACAATTCACGAGTATCCGATGTCTATGAATCAATGCACCCTGCGGTGATCATGGCATTAAAACAAATTCATGATACTTGTAAGCAATATCAATTACCTGTGTGTATTTGTGGCGAGTTAGCCGGTGACCCGATGGGCGCGCTGCTATTGATTGGATTGGGGTATGAGACGCTAAGTATGAATACCTCGAATGTCGCAAGAACCAAATATTTGATTCGTCAATCGAACTTGGCTGAATTACAGGATTTGGCAAATAAGGCACTTTCAAAACCGTATGGTAGTGACATCTATAGTATGATGCTGAACTATTTCGAAGAGCGTGAATTTACAGGCTTCATTCGAGCAGGTAAAAAATAGGATTTAACGTGTCATATGAACTAATAGGCTTGTTAGCAGGCCTTGGTGCTATTGTTGGTGTTTTAGCAGGCTTGCTAGGCATTGGTGGTGGTTTGCTGGTGGTTCCTGCCTTACTGTTTTTGCTTCCTAAAGCGGGTATCCCCCAAGAGTTTGCGATGCAAATGGCATTGGCTACTTCGCTATCAACCATCATTGTTACGTCGGGATCGTCTGCGATTAACCATTTAAAATTAGGTAACGTAGAGATATTTGTCGTTAAGTGGTTGATGCCGGGTGTCGTTATAGGCGGCTTCCTCGGTTCTTTCGTGGCCGATGTCATTCCAGCTCAATACTTACCAAAAGTCTTTGGTGTGATTGTTTTGGTATTGGCGTTGCAAATGCTGTTGTCGATTCGCTCTAAGAGCCAAAAGTCGATGCCGGGTTCAGCTAAAACCGTATTGTGTGGTGGCGGTATTGGTTTGGTATCAAGCTTGGCGGGCATTGGCGGTGGGTCTTTATCGGTGCCTTTCCTTAACCATCATGGTGTGGAAATGCGCAAAGCTGTGGGCTCATCTTCGGTATGCGGTTGTGTTATCGCGATTTCGGGAATGCTCGGTTTCATTTGGCATGGATCTTCTGTTGATGATCTTCCTGCGTATAGCTTAGGTTACGTTTATCTGCCGGCTTTGATCGCGATATCTTGTACCTCAGTTTTGACCACTCGAGTGGGGGCGAAACTGGCCACTCAATTGCCAACCTCTGTGCTGAAGAAATTCTTTGCGGTATTTTTAATGTTTATAGCAGCCACAATGCTGCTGTAGTGTCTTTTCTGTTAGCCATTGAGCTAACCGTTAATCAATTTAGATAGAGAGCCAAGTATGTCTCAGGGTTTTATCGAATTCCCAAATATCGATCCTGTTCTTATTGAACTAGGACCAATCTCAGTTCGTTGGTACGGCTTAATGTACCTTGTTGGTTTTATGTTTGCTCTTTGGTTAGCAAATCGTCGAGCTGATCAACCGGGCAGCGGTTGGACTCGAGAGCAAGTATCAGACTTACTGTTTGCTGGCTTTCTAGGTGTGGTGCTGGGTGGTCGTATTGGCTACGTACTTTTCTACAACTTTGACCTTTTCCTAGCAGATCCTCTTTATCTATTTAAGGTATGGACTGGCGGTATGTCTTTCCACGGTGGTTTGCTTGGTGTTATTACTGCCATGTTTTGGTATGCCAAAAAGAACGGTCGAACCTTCTTTGGTGTGGCAGACATGATTGCACCATTGGTGCCATTTGGTTTAGGCATGGGACGCTTAGGTAACTTCATGAACAGCGAGCTTTGGGGCCGTGTGACTGATGTGCCATGGGCTATTGTGTTCCCTAACGGTGGCCCACTTCCTCGTCACCCATCTCAACTTTACGAGATGGCGCTTGAAGGTATTGTGCTGTTCTTCATCTTGAACTGGTTTATCAAAAAGCCGCGTCCTCTTGGTTCTGTATCAGGGTTATTCCTAGCAGGATATGGTACATTCCGCTTCTTAGTAGAATACGTACGTGAACCTGACGCTCACCTAGGTTTGTTCGGTGGATTTATCTCTATGGGACAAATTTTGTCACTGCCAATGGTTATCATCGGTGTGCTGATGATGGTGTGGGCATACAAGCGTGGTCACTACAAAGACGAATTACCACAACAAACGAAGTAAGGAATTGGTGTGAAACAGTATTTAGATCTCTGTCAGCGTATCGTTGATGACGGTACTTGGATTGAAAATGAACGCACGGGCAAGCGCTGCCTAACCGTGATCAATGCTGACCTGGAATATGATGTTGGTAATAACCAGTTCCCTCTAGTAACAACGCGTAAGAGCTTTTGGAAGGCCGCGGTTGCTGAACTGCTTGGCTACATCCGTGGTTACGATAATGCTGAAGACTTCCGCAAACTAGGTACTAAGACTTGGGATGCGAATTCGAACTTGAACGAGGCATGGCTAAATAACCCTTACCGCAAGGGCGAAGACGATATGGGCCGTGTTTACGGCGTTCAAGGACGTGCATGGGCAAAACCTGATGGCGGTCATATCGACCAACTGAAGAAGATTGTTGATGATCTAACGAACGGTATTGATGACCGTGGTGAGATCTTAAACTTCTATAACCCAGGTGAGTTCCACATGGGATGTTTGCGTCCGTGTATGTACAGCCATCACTTCTCTCTACTTGGTGACACTCTGTACCTAAACAGTACTCAACGTTCTTGTGACGTGCCTTTAGGCCTGAACTTCAACATGGTTCAAGTGTATGTCTTCCTAGCTATTATGGCGCAAATCACGGGTAAGAAAGCTGGCGTGGCTTACCACAAGCTTGTGAATGCTCATATCTACGAAGATCAGCTGGCGCCAATGCGTGACATTCAGCTAAAGCGTGAGCCGTTAGCTGGCCCAACATTCCATATCAATCCTGAGATTAAGTCTCTAGAAGATTTGGAAACATGGGTAACGATGGATGACTTCTGGGTTGAAGGTTACGAATGCCACGAAGCGATTAAGTACCCGTTCTCGGTTTAATCTAATCTGCTTTGTTTGATTGAAAGGCTGCCATTGTGCAGCCTTTTTTATTTGTGATACTTGGCTTGCTTACTATTTATAAAACCAATAATCTTGTGGGGTCTTTTCTAACCACAGAACTGCTATGACTCGTTCGCATTGCTTCGTGTTGCAACATGACTTTCCTATTGCTTTCTACCCTGATAAAAATCAGTTGGTGATTGATGATGAGGCGATTCATCTAGAGCCATTACAAGCAAAGCTACTCAGCTATTTCATCGAAAATCGCGGGCAAGTGGTTAGCACTCAGCAGATAGCCTCTGATGTGTGGCAAAGAACTCAAGTGTCTGACAATCTGGTTAGGCAAGTCATCAGTTTATTGCGCAGTCAACTTCAGGATAAGTCACGTCCGTATCGCATTATTCAGACGATCCCTAAACAAGGTTACCAGTTCGATGTTGAGGTGACTCAGTCGAGCGTTAAACCAACTCCCGTTGAGGACGCCTCTCAACTTGAGCCTATTGTTGCTAAGTCGAAAAAGAAAACCATCGCCCTGATTACAACCGCAGTATTCTCTATTGGCTTAATAGCAGCTTGGGCATGGCAAACCGATGTCCCAGCTAATGACACTGCTGTTATTTCTGCTCATCAAAGTGATGTAATTCCTGTTTATATTCATGACATAACACTCGATTCTGCGAACGATTATGAGATGTCAGAAAGCGTTTATAACTATCTTTTCTACGGGCTGAATTCGGCAAAAAACTTATCGGGTTACCACTTTTCTCAGCTATCGCATCAGGGCAAGCAATCACTGACCAACAATGGTGTTGAACTCAAAGGTTGGCTCAAACAAAAGGACAGTGATTATGTGTTGAGCGTGCTTGTACAAAACAATCGCCAACCGAATCAAAGTCAGAAAGTGGAAAAACGCTTTAGCCAAGATAATTTCTTTGATGCAATTGGGGATGTGATTCTCGAGGTCAAAGCCATTATTGCTCCAATGAGCTCCGAATACGGCGTGGCAAGTCATCGAGTGACCTCTATTGATAACTACGATGATTGGAGTGTTATCTCCGAGGGGATATCGTTGTTCTACCAAGGAAAAGGTGGTCAGCCAATTGAGGAAATAGCACTTCAGTTGGATACGATTCAACAACAAGGGCGAGATAATTATCTGGTCAATGCCTTGCTGTCGTATTCGGAATCTTTGGCTTATTTACAAAATCATGAACAAGAAGACCGCGAACATGCACTGCAACTGGCAAAGCAAGCCTTCGAGATGAACCCACGTTGTGACATCGCTAATCTTACCTTGGGGCTAGCCTTGTTAATCAATCAACATGCTAATCAAGCGTTCCCTTATCTATCCTATGCTGCCGAAAGTACGCCGAGCCCAATCAGCTTTTATCTACTGAGTGTGGCTGACAAGCTGTCGGACAACCCAAAAGGTTCGCAATACAACTATCAACGTTATACCGAAGTAAAAAAAGAGAATGACGGTCAACTGTTTGATCTTATTGAATCTTTATAAAAAAAAACCTTTCCTAAACCACGAAATACGTTTTTAAGCGAAGGTGTTTCGTGAGAGCCAATAGCAACGGTATATCCGCAAGACTTTCTTGTGCCAACAGGCTTCTCAATATGTTTGATTATTGTTTGGACTCAGGCTCGATTGCCTTGCATCAAGCGTAAAAACATCGACTTCCAGATACTGGTACCAAATCATTCATTATTGGGGGTACACACATGTTGAAGAAGTTTGCTTTTCAGATCATTCCAATTCAGATCTTCTTATTCGTCTTTTGGTTTAAAAATGGCTTTATCGATAAAGTGATGGGCGTGCTACTTGGCTACATTACACCCGATACCGCTTATGCGGGAGACACTTGGGTGGGTTGGAAAGGCTATATTGTCGGCACTTGGGATAAGAGCCAAATCGGTCATGCTTTATTGAGTCCAACGTTCGATTTTATGTTCCCAATTTTGATTGCTTTGCAATGTGTGCCGTTTTTATTGGTTCTTCGTTCGGTACTTGCTGGTGAGTTCATGGTTGGCAAAGAACGTCCGTGGTTGCTCTATGCCGCCTTTGCTTCTCTGTTTGTGACTGCTTGTATGGCTTTCACTCAAACCATCACAGGTGCAAGCGACGGGCAGTATCTATGGCAATTTATCGGCTTTGGTATGGTTGCCATTATGTACCTGCGTAATGAGCAAGGTAAGTAAGCTTTTTTAGATGCGAGTAAACGAGGTGCGGGATACGAAGATCAAAAGCGCCTGTCATTCCCTAGACTGACGAAGGAAGGAGTTGGGAATCTCTGGGTGTTGTGCGCTGCGTAGATTCCCTATCCCGCTAGTTCCTCGCTGTAGGGAATGACGGATTTTTAGATGCGAGTAAACGGGATTCGAGATGCGAAGAGCGTGTTTAGATTTGAGTCAGTTAGATATGAAATATTAAAACGCAGATAATTAGAGATAGTCGCTTTTCGTTACTCGTTTACACGAATCTCGTATCTGGTTTTGGTCTTCGTTACTCGCTTACTCAAATCCCGCATCTTCTTTTTGTTTCCTGCATCCGTTCCTAAAAAGAAAAAGCCCGCAACCTAGGAGGTTGCGGGCTTTGCTATAAGCGATGTTTGTTTTGCTATTAAGCAGTCAAAGCTAACACGGTACCAGGCAGTACAAGGAATACCGCAACAAGGTAACCAGCGACTACTGATTTGTTCTTCACAGCCATGTCTGAAATCATGTCTGCCGCTTTAACTGGTAGCTCACGTAGGAACGGAATACCGAAGATGAATACCGTTGCCATGATGTTGAACACCAAGTGTACTAGAGCAATTTGTAGTGCGAATACTGCGAACTCACCAGATACTGCTGTAGCTGCAAGTAGAGCCGTAATACATGTACCGATGTTTGCACCAAGAGTGAATGGGTAAACGTCACGTACTTTAAGAACACCTGAGCCTACTAGTGGAACCATCAAGCTTGTTGTCGTAGAAGAAGACTGAACAAGGATAGTAACGATAGAGCCAGAAGCGATACCGTGGATAGGACCACGACCAATTGCATTCTTTAGAATCTCACGAGCACGGCCAACCATCAGGCTCTTCATTAGCTTACCCATTACCGTGATAGCTACGAAAATAGTCGCAATACCTAGAACGATAAGCATGATGCCACCAACAGTGTCGCCAAATGTTGATAGAGGCTCTTTAATAGCACTAACTACTGGCTTAGTGATTGGCTTGATGAAGTTAAGACCACCCATGCTCATATCACCTGTTGCTAGCATTGGTGATACCAACCAGTGAGAAATCTTTTCTAGAATACCAAACGCCATCTCTAGTGGTAGGAAGATAGCAACGGCTAATAGGTTAAAGAAGTCGTGAATAGTCGCACTTGCGAATGCACGTTTGAACTCTTCTTTACAACGAACGTGACCAAGGCTAACTAGCGTATTGGTTACCGTAGTACCAATGTTAGCACCCATGATCATTGGGATTGCTAGCTCAACAGGTAAACCACCTGCCACAAGGCCAACGATAATTGAAGTAACTGTGCTTGATGATTGAATAAGTGCTGTTGCCACTAAACCAATCATTAAGCCTGCAACTGGGTGTGAAGCAAATTCGAAAAGAACCTTTGCTTGCTCGCCTGTTGCCCATTTGAAGCCTGTACCAACCATTGAAACTGAAAGTAATAGTAGGTAAAGCATGAATGCCAAGTTAGCCCAGCGTAGCCAACGAGTAGTGCTCGAGATAGGCGCTGCTGCAGTAGTAGCTTGGTTCATAATGTTTTCTCCATTGGACCGTTTAAGTCTGTGTTTGGTCTGTTTGTTTAATCTGAGCGTGATGTTAGAGAACAAATATTTCAGTAATATTACATTTTGGTTTAGGTTGGTTTTTTTTGTGATGATTTGCTGTTTAAATATTTTGACAGTAAATGTTGTTAATTTAACCTTTTGTTTTAATTGGTGTTTTTGTGATTTTCAACTTGGGTGATATAGATCTTAAAAGTTAGAGAAAAATTGAAAATAATCGCTGAAATATTACATTATGAAATCAGACACTTCGTAAAAACAGGTGATAATGGTTAGTTAGGTTTGGTTTTTCCGAGTTTGTTGAGTGGGAGTGTCATATTTGATATAAAAGGGTATCTACTCTTTTATTACGGCACATCTATGTCGCACCTCAACTATAACCACCTTTATTACTTTTGGATGGTTTGCAAACAAGGCTCTGTTACTAAAGCGGCAGAAGCTCTATTCCTAACACCACAAACAGTAACTGGTCAGATAAAAGCGTTAGAAGAGCGTATGGATGGCAAGTTAACTAAGCGTAATGGTCGCAGTGTTGAGCCGACAGAGCTTGGGCAGCTAGTCTTTAAGTACGCTGACCGTATGTTTGGCCTGAGTTATGAGATGCTGGATATCGTAAATTATAGCCAGCACTCTAATATTCTGTTTGATGTTGGTGTTGCGGATGCACTGTCTAAAAGACTCGTAAGCAAGATACTGATGTCGACGATTCCCCCAGATAACAGCATTCATTTACGTTGCTTTGAATCGACCCATGAAATGCTACTTGAGCAACTTTCTCAGCATAAGCTCGATATGATCTTGTCTGATTGCCCGGTGGATTCGAGTCAAAGCCCTGGCCTGTTTAGTAAAAAGCTTGGCGAAAGTGGAATGAGCTTTTTCAGTTCCGGCAAGGTTGAAGGTGTGAACTTCCCCGCGGTATTAGAACAAAGAAAGCTTTTGATACCTGGTAGTCGAACCTCAATGGGGCGCAAAGTGCTGCAGTGGTTTGATAGACAAGGACTTAAACCTGATGTTTTGGGTGAGTTTGATGATGCGGCATTGATGAAGGCTTTTGCTCGCTACCACGATGACGCAATATTCTTAGCGCCAACCCTTTATATGTCTGAGGTTGAGGAAGATACATCACTGCAATTATTAGGTGGCATTGAAGAGTTAAAAGAGGAGTACTACGTCATATTTGCTGAGAGGATGATCCAACATCCAGCAGTAAAAAACGTATGCGACGCAGATTTTAGCAAATTGTTCGAGTGAGGCGGTTTGTTAATGAATTGATATCGATTATCATAACTCCACCATATGCCGGAAATACTGATAGCCCGTAGTTGGCGTAAAGGTTGTAGGGAGCCAAACTATGAACTTAAAAGAGATGGAGAAGAACTCAGCACAAGCTGTGATTCTACTCAAAGCCATGGCCAACGAGCGTCGCTTACAGATCTTGTGCCTATTACATGGTACTGAGCTGTCGGTTGGGGAGTTGTGTGGCAAGTTGGAACTGAGTCAGTCTGCTTTATCTCAACATCTTGCTTGGTTGAGAAGAGATGGTTTGGTCGAAACTCGCAAAGAAGCTCAAACTGTGTATTACAC
The DNA here is from genome assembly GCF_002872555.1 of Vibrio sp. 10N.286.55.E10. Classification (NCBI taxonomy): domain Bacteria; kingdom Pseudomonadati; phylum Pseudomonadota; class Gammaproteobacteria; order Vibrionales; family Vibrionaceae; genus Vibrio; species Vibrio sp. 10N.286.55.E10. Next base: position 38,277 of record NZ_MCSD01000009.1, on the reverse strand, counting down.
ATTGAGTAGTGAAGAAGTAAAAGCGATGATTAACCTACTGCATGGTATTTACTGCAAGTAGCTTATTGCTGGTGGGAGGTGGATTTCTTATCAGGAATAAGACCGACACAAGGAAGTGTCAGTATTTCACGTCAAACGTGAGTGCCTATCTATATTACCGACCTATCTATCTGCTTGTCTGTTTTTTTCTCGTTGTTTTTTAGCTGCTTAGCTATTTATCGGTAAGCAAATTAGCGGTTTTTCAGTTAAATAATCACCGGAAAATAATAGCATTTCTCAAATTTTAGATATAAAAAAACCGGCCAAGGCCGGTTTTTTTCGTTTTGCGTTGTAATCAAATTTCTATTAAAGAGCTTTGATTGCAGCAGCGAAACGAGACTTATGACGTGCAGCTTTATTCTTATGAATAAGGCCTTTAGTCGCCATACGGTCTAGAAGAGGTGTAACTTCTACAAGAGCAGCAGTTGCAGCTTCTTTATTGCCAGCTTCAATAGCTGCAATAGTTTTTTTCATGTAAGTGCGCATCATAGAACGACGGCTAGCATTGTGCTGGCGACGTTTCTCAGCTTGGATAGCGCGCTTCTTAGCAGATTTACTGTTTGCCAAGGGTCTAACTCCCAAAAACTTAGTTCGGTGACAATTTAAGGGCGAGGACTATCCCTCATTAGCGCTTAATTGTCAAATGATTTGTGCAAAAACCAATCGTAGCCAAACAAACTTTGGTATGGAAAGGTCATCGCGGTTAAGATGGCGGGGATTCTAACAGCATTTTTAGACCAATGCTAATAAATATGCTTCTTAGGATAGGATAGTATTTATCCTCGCTTGAAAGTAATCAACCAGTGTCAGAGGTTTCTGTGAGTAAACGACTATTAAAGTCAGGGCTGATTGTCAGTGTAATGACTTTTGTTTCCCGTGTCTTGGGGCTAGTACGTGATGTCGTAGTAGCAAACTTAATGGGGGCAGGAGCAAGTGCAGACGTATTTTTCTTCGCCAATAAAATTCCTAATTTTTTACGTCGGCTGTTTGCCGAAGGTGCTTTTTCTCAAGCCTTTGTACCAGTATTAACGGAATATCACGCCGCAGGTGATAAAGATAAAACTCGAGACTTGATAGCAAAGGTGTCCGGTACTCTTGGGGTGTTGGTTTCTATTGTTACGGTGCTTGGGGTATTAGGCTCTGGGGTTATCACCGCAATGTTCGGTGCGGGTTGGTTTATTGATTGGCTTAATGACGGCCCCTCGGCGCCTAAGTTTGAACTCGCCAGCCTAATGCTGAAAATTACTTTTCCTTATTTATGGTTCATTACGTTTGTCGCTTTATCAGGTGCAATCCTTAATACCATGGGCAAATTTGCGGTTTCGTCATTTACGCCTGTGTTCTTGAACGTAATGATCATTGCTTGTGCTTGGTTTCTTGCTCCTAATTTAGAACAACCTGAAATTGGTTTATCCATCGGCGTTTTTCTTGGAGGCTTAGTTCAATTCCTGTTCCAAATGCCTTTCTTGATTAAAGCGGGAGTACTGGTTAAGCCTAAGTGGGGTTGGAGAGATCCGGGCGTGGTTAAGATCCGCACGTTAATGATCCCTGCTTTGTTTGGTGTGTCAGTAAGTCAAATCAACTTGTTGTTCGATACTTTCATTGCCAGTTTTCTAGCGACGGGCTCGATCAGTTGGCTGTATTACTCGGATCGACTATTAGAATTTCCACTCGGTTTGTTTGGTATTGCCATTGCGACGGTTATTCTTCCTGCTTTATCTCGTAAGCACGTTGATGCTGAAGGAGAAGGGTTTGCTCACACCATGGATTGGGGTGTGCGCATGGTACTGCTGCTCGGTATTCCTGCGATGTTCGGTCTTATTGTGTTAGCAAAACCGATGTTGATGGTGCTGTTTATGCGTGGTGAGTTTTCTCCTCATGATGTTAATCAGGCTTCAATGTCTTTAGTGGCGTACGCTTCAGGCTTGCTGAATTTCATGCTTATTAAAGTATTGGCTCCCGGCTATTACTCTCGTCAAGACACCAAAACACCGGTTAAGTACGGCATCATTGCGATGGTGACTAACATGGTGTTCAACGCAATCTTCGCTTATTTCTATGGTTATGTTGGTTTGGCAATCGCAACGGCGTTGTCTGCGTTCGTGAACATGACTCTGCTTTATCGTGGTTTGCATCTAGCGGGTGTTTATCGTTTAACCAAGACTACATTGTTGTTTAGCCTTAAATTATTGATCTCAGGTACGGTAATGATTGGCGTGATTTTATGGCAGCTAGACAATATGCAATTGTGGCTTGATTGGGGCTTTAACCAAAGAGCGTTGACACTAACAGGGTTGATCGCACTTGGCGCCTTTGCTTATATTGTGTCGATACTGGTTTTAGGTATCCGAGTAAAACATTTAAAAGCAGCGACAGATTAATACTGATTAGTATATAATCCGTCGGTTTCACACAATAAATGATGTTAATAACAGGTTTTAGCTGATCACAATGGAACTGATCCGAGGTATACACAATATTAAAGCGCAGCATCATGGCTGTGTATTAACCATAGGTAACTTCGATGGTGTTCATTTAGGGCATCAAGAGGTTCTGAGTCAGGTTTCTAAACAAGCTGCAGCATTAGGGCTCCCTTCTGTTGTCATGACGTTTGAGCCGCAACCTATGGAGTTGTTTGCCAAAGGTAAAGCACCAGCACGTTTAACTCGCTTACGAGATAAATACGTGCAACTGAGTAAGCTAGATATCAGTCGTTTATTGTGTGTGAATTTTAATCAGTATTTTGCAAGCTTGTCGGCTGAAGCGTTCATTAAAGACCTTTTGGTTGATAAGCTTGGCGTGAAATTCTTGGTTGTCGGTGACGATTTTTGCTTCGGTAAGGGTCGTACTGGTAATTTCGCTATGCTCAAAGCGGCAGGCGAGAAGTATGGTTTTGAGGTGGTGAGCACCCAGAGCTATTGCTTAAACCAATTACGAGTAAGCAGTACTGAGATACGAAATGCGTTAGCGGCCAATGACTTGGCTTCTAGTGCTACCATGCTAGGGCGTGACTACAGTATCAGTGGTCGTGTTTCTCATGGTCGAAAACTAGGGAGAACTATCGGTTTCCCTACCGCTAATATTCCATTAAAGCGTTGTGTTTCTCCTGTATCGGGAGTGTATGTTGTTGAAGCTTTGGATATCGACGGTGTTCCTGTCGGTGGCGTTGCTAATATTGGACAACGACCAACAGTTAATGGGGTAAGGCAGCAATTAGAAGTGCACTTTTTTGACTTTAAAGCCAATTTATATGGTAAACAGTTAGAAGTACGACTTTTGCACAAACTGCGCGACGAGATAAAATTTGAATCGTTCGACGCACTAAAGAATCAAATAGAATTGGATGCTGAAGCCGCAAGGGTGTGGCTGCTTCAGCTAAAGAATTAATCGGATGATTCCACCGATTAACATAATGTCTAACTTCGCCCAATATAACGGAATTAAGAATCGATGAGTGATTATAAAGATACCCTGAACTTACCAGAAACAGGGTTCCCAATGCGCGGTAATCTGGCAAATCGTGAGCCAGAAATGCTGAAGCGTTGGTACAAAGAAGATCTTTACGGCGAAATCCGTAAGGCAAAGAAAGGTAAAAAATCTTTCGTACTGCATGATGGCCCTCCATACGCGAACGGCGACATTCACATTGGCCACGCGCTGAATAAGATTCTTAAAGACATTATTATCAAATCTAAGACCCTTTCTGGTTTTGATGCACCGTACATCCCAGGTTGGGACTGTCACGGTCTTCCAATCGAGCTAATGGTTGAGAAGAAGAAAGGTAAGCCTGGTCAGAAGATTTCGGCTGCTGAATTCCGCGAAGAGTGTCGTAAGTACGCTGCGGGCCAAGTTGAAGGTCAGAAAGAGAGCTTCAAACGTCTTGGTATCATGGGCGAGTGGGACAAACCTTACCGTACTATGGATTTCGGCACTGAAGCGAACATCATTCGTTCTCTAGGCAAAATCGCAGACAAAGGTCACCTTCTTAAAGGTTTCAAACCAGTTCACTGGTGTACTGACTGTGGTTCTGCTCTGGCTGAAGCTGAAGTTGAATATAAAGATAAAGTTTCTCCATCTATCGATGTGAAATTTACAGCAGCTGACGAAGCGGCGCTGCTAGAGAAATTTACTCTAGCTGAAGGTCATGCGGGTCAAGGCGAAATTTCTATCGTTATCTGGACGACAACACCATGGACTCTGCCGGCGAACCGCGCAGTATGTCTACGTGATGATCTTGAATACGTGCTTATCCAAGTTGAAGCGAATGGCGACCAACCAGCTCAACGTATCGTTGTTGCTTCTGATCTAGCAAAAGACGTAATGGACCGTGCAGGTATCGAGCATTTCCATAACCTTGGTTTTGCTACAGGTGCTGATCTTGAGCTTTCTCAGTTCAACCACCCGTTCTACGATTTTACTGTTCCTGCTGTTCTTGGCGACCACGTAACAACGGATTCAGGTACTGGTGTGGTTCACACTGCGCCTGGCCACGGTCAAGAGGATTTCGTGGTTGGTAAGAAGTACAACCTAGAAATCGCTAACCCAGTTGGTTCAAACGGCGTTTACCTGCCAGATACTGAGCTATTTGCTGGTCAGCACGTATTTAAAGCGAACGACTCTGTTTTAGAAGTTCTAAAAGATAAAGGTGCACTTCTGCATCACCACGCTTACGAGCACAGCTACCCACACTGTTGGAGACACAAAACTCCAATCATCTTCCGTGCAACACCACAATGGTTCATCTCTATGGATCAAGCTGGCCTACGTGCTAAAGCACTAGAGTCTATCAAGAGTGTTGAGTGGTTGCCTGAATGGGGTCAAAGCCGTATCGAAGGTATGGTTGAAGGTCGCCCTGAGTGGTGTATCTCTCGTCAACGTACTTGGGGTGTGCCAATTGCTCTGTTCGTTCATAAAGAAACAGCAGAACTTCACCCAGAAAGCCCAGCGCTTATTGAAAAAGTCGCGAAGTTAGTTGAAGAGAAAGGTATTCAAGCTTGGTGGGATGTAGACGCTGCTGAACTTATGGGCGCAGAAGACGCTGATAAGTACGAAAAAGTAATGGATACGCTAGACGTATGGTTCGACTCAGGTGTGACGCACTTCTCGGTTGTTGATTCTCGTGAAGAGTACAACTTCCCGAACGAAGAGCGTACTCACAGTGCTGATCTTTACCTTGAAGGTTCAGACCAACACCGTGGCTGGTTCCAGTCTTCTTTAATTTCATCTATTGCGATGAAAGACGAAGCACCATACAAGCAAGTACTAACTCACGGTTTCGTGGTTGACGGTAACGGCCGTAAGATGTCTAAATCTATCGGTAACGTTGTTGCACCTAAAGATGTAACCAACAAGCTAGGTGCAGATATCCTGCGTCTATGGGTTGCTTCTACAGACTACACGGGTGAAGTTGCGGTTTCTGATGAAATCCTGAAGCGTTCAGCTGATGCTTACCGTCGTATTCGTAACACAGCGCGTTTCTTCCTAGCGAACTTGAATGGTTTCAACCCTGAAACTGACCTAGTACCTGCTGAAGAGATGGTTGCACTTGATCGCTGGGCTGTTGGCCGTGCTCAAGCTGCACAAGAAGAGATTGTTAAAGCATACGGCGAGTACAACACTCACGGTGTGACTCAACGTCTAATGCAGTTCTGTTCTATCGAAATGGGTTCTTTCTACCTAGACGTAATTAAAGACCGTCAGTACACAGCGAAGCAGGGCAGCCATGCTCAACGTAGCTGTCAAACTGCGCTTTACTACATCGTAGAAGCTCTAGTTCGTTGGATGGCACCTATCATGTCGTTCACTGCAGATGAAATCTGGAACGAGATGCCGGGTGAGCGCGACAAGTTCGTGTTTACTGGCGAATGGTTCGAAGGCCTATTCGGTCTAGCTGAAGGCGAAGAGCTAAGCAACGAATTCTGGGCTGAAATCCAAACGGTTCGTGGCGCTGTGAACAAGCTTCTTGAAGATGCTCGTAAAGAGAAAACGATCGGTGGCGCACTGCAAGCTGAAGTGATTCTATACGCTGACGACGCACTAGCGGCGAAAATCAACAAGCTAGAAGATGAGCTACGTTTCGTACTTATCACTTCTGCAGCTGTTGTTAAGCCATTAAGCGAGAAGTCTGATGCAGCTCAAGAGACAGACGTTGCTGGTCTATTCGTTGAAGTTGCAGCTACTGAAGCTGAGAAGTGTGACCGTTGCTGGCACCACACTCCAGATGTAGGCACTATTGAAGGTCATGAGAAAGTTTGTGGTCGTTGTGTGTCGAACATCGACGGTGAAGGCGAAGTGCGTAAGTTCGCATAACAGCTCAGAGAAAGACTGAACTTTTTGTAAAAATCATAGCCCCAGTATCAACTGGGGTTATTTTTAATTATAGGAAATGTGTTTATACAAGTACGGTAATCAGGTCACTTAAATTGAGTAACAGTGAATACCAACTTCGTAAATACTAGGAATAGAAATGAGTGAAGTTTCGTTAAAACAATCTGGTGTGCGTTGGCTATGGTTGGCCCTAGTGGTCTTCCTTGCCGATATCGGCATTAAACTCTTTGTTATGGATAACATGGGTTATGGCTGGGCAAACCGTATTGAGGTTCTGCCATTCTTTAACTTTTTGTACGTGCATAACTATGGTGCAGCGTTTAGCTTCTTGAGTGATCAAAGTGGTTGGCAGCGTTGGTTATTTACCGGTATCGCATTTGCGGTAACAGGTATGCTGACGTACTGGATGAGCAAACTACCAGCTGCAGAGAAGTGGAATAACATTGCTTATGCGATCATCATTGGTGGCGCAGTAGGAAATGTGTTTGACCGAGTCGTACATGGCTTTGTTGTCGATTACTTAGACTTCTACTGGGGCACTTACCATTGGCCCGCATTTAACTTAGCCGATATGGGAATCTGTATCGGTGCTGCGATGATCATCCTAGATGGTTTCCGTAAGAAAGACGAAAGCAAATAGCTTGCCTCAAAGTCAGTCTATGACTCACAGAATAGAATAGCCCTAAGCGCTGTCGGTTGATTCCGACGGCGCTTTTTTTTATGCTTCAGTCAACAAGGAAGCAAAGCACAATGCATCCTCAAATAATAAAGAAATCTAAGGAAAGTAACGTGGCAGCAATTAAAAATGATTCAGCAGTAACTCTACATTTTACGATTAAAATGAAGGATGGTTCAGTTGCCGATAGCACCGAAAATATGGGCAAACCTGCAAAGTTCGTCATGGGCGATGGCAGCCTAAGTGAGAACTTTGAAGCGTGCTTACTTGGACTTGAAGCTGGAACTGAAAAGTCTATCGAACTGAAAGCGGAAGATGCGTTTGGTATGCCAAACCCTGATCATATTCATTATATGGATCGTGCTAAGTTTGTTGGTGATTCTGAAGTTGAAGTGGGTACTATCATGGCATTCTCTGGTCCTGATGGGATGGAAATTCCAGGTATTATTACTGAGATCGCAGGTGATTCAGTGACGGTTGATTTTAATCACCCACTCGCAGGTCAAGACGTTACGTTTGACGTCAATATCTTAACGGTAGAATAACTCTCTTAACGTTAGAATAAGATAGCCTTACTGCGGTGATGTCACCTAGAGCTTCACTGTCTAGACGCTTCACTGTAGAATGCGAACCTCGCTGACGGCGAACTCTATAGAAACAACCTTAGTACCGCGGTAAATGATGAGCAATGAAATGAAAATAATGTTAGCTAACCCTCGTGGCTTTTGTGCCGGTGTCGATCGTGCGATCAGCATCGTAGAGCGCGCACTTGAAATGTATCAGCCACCGATCTATGTTCGCCATGAAGTGGTACACAACCGCTTTGTTGTTGAGGGGCTCAAGCAACGTGGTGCTATTTTTGTCGAAGAACTGAGTGAAGTGCCTGACGACAATATCGTGATTTTCTCTGCTCACGGTGTTTCTCAAGCGGTTCGTAAAGAAGCGAAGGAGCGCGAGCTAACGGTATTCGATGCAACCTGTCCTTTGGTGACTAAAGTTCATATGGAGGTTGCTCGTGCGAGCCGTAAACATATGGAAGTAGTACTGATCGGTCACGCGGGTCACCCGGAAGTTGAAGGCACTATGGGTCAGTACGCGAGTCAAACAGGTGGTATGTACTTGGTTGAAAGACCAGAAGACGTACAAAAACTAGTGGTTAATGATCCAAGTAACTTACACTACGTGAGCCAAACTACGCTGTCTGTTGATGAAACGGCAGATGTAATTGAAGAGTTACGTCGTGTATTCCCTGAGATTCAAGGCCCTCGTAAAGACGACATCTGTTATGCGACTCAAAACCGTCAAGACGCGGTGCGTGAGATGGCGAATGACGTTGATGTGGTGATAGTGGTTGGTTCTAAGAACTCATCGAACTCTACACGCCTAAAAGAGCTAGCTGAGAAGCTAGGCACACCAGGCTACCTAACGGATTGCCCAGAAGATATTCAGACTGAATGGGTTGAAGGCAAGAAGAAAATCGGCGTAACGGCTGGTGCTTCTGCTCCTGAAGAGTTAGTTAACCAAATCTTAGATCGTATCCGCGAACTAGGTGCGACTGGCGTTGAAGAGATTCAAGGTCGCGAAGAGAACATGTTCTTCGAAGTACCTAAAGAGCTGCAGATCAAGCAAGTAGATTAATCTCTATTGATTCGAGACACTAGCGATTCGCAAACAGTTGATTCGCAAATACTATCGATTTGTAAACAGTAGGAAGCCAACGTTGATGCGTTGGCTTTTTTGATCGTGCTGTATGTCCCGTCCGAGATGTGTTTACTGAAGACCGAGCTGCTCTTTTAAAGTCTTGAGGTAACGACGGCTAACAGGGACTTCAAAGCCAGTCAGGGTAATGATCTCCGCTAATCCATTCTCTAACAGTTTGATCTCTTGGATCGACTTTATGTTGATCAAATACTGGCGATGACAGCGGATCAAATCGGTTTTTTCTTCCAAGATCTTTAGCGTTAACTGTGAAGTCGCGGTTTGCGATGAGCTACGTACATGCACCCCACTGATATCGGAATAGGCGCACTCGACCGTTTGGCTTGCCATGATCACAATGCGGTTATGACCAATACATGGAATCTGCTCTAAGTGACAGGGAGCAATCGCAGAGATGTCTTGTGCTGGCGCTTTCTGATTTTGTTTGATGACCTTATTCAGGCGACAAACGCTCTTGTTTAATCGACAAGGCTCGACTGGCTTAAGTAGGTAATCAAAAGCATTATCTTCAAAGGCTTGAATAGCATATTGGTCGTAGGCGGTGACGAATACCACGTAGGGCATGGTTTCCGGGTCAAGCATACTCAACAATTCAATACCGGTGACCTGAGGCATTTGAATGTCCAAATACACCACATCAGGCTTGAGAAGGTTGATCTGCTTAAGTCCTTCAATTGCGTTACTCGCTTGACCAATGACTTCGACTTCTCCGGTTTCGGTCAGAAGTTCAATCAGTTCTTCGCGAGCAAAAAGCTCATCATCGATAACTAATGCTTTTAACATCCTACAATCTTCATTTTTGTGCCATCCCTGCTTGATTCACGCTTATCTTTTTAATGTCTGCTAAATGTTACTACTGGGGGAGCTAACATCTATGAAAACATCATTATTTTAGTATAGGTATGATAAAGCTCATTCGAGTAAATTGCTGTGGTTGAGATTCTATTTTTAGTGCTGAATCTTGTCCAAAGAAATTAGTGAGTCGTTTATCAACAATCTCCATCCCTAATCCTACATGATCTTGAGATGGCTTCTGATAATTACCCGCGTTGTCTTCAACGGTTAACTTGAACCCACTCTCGAAAGCCTCGCTATAGATCTTCACTGTGCCACCTTCTAGCATGTTCGAAATGCCATGCTTGATGGCGTTCTCAACCAATGGTTGCAGGGTAAAGCTTGGTAGTTGTGACTCGTATAACTGTGGATCTATGTCCCATTCCACTTCTAACCGGTCGGTAAAACGTGCCTTTTCAATGGTGAGATACGCATTGACGTGTGCAAGCTCATCTTTGAGTTTCACAGTGTTGATGTTCTGCTTAAGGTTGCTTCTAAAGAAGTGAGATAGGTGCTGAATAAGCTCTCGCGCTTTATCAGGGTCACGGCGAGTAACGGCGCTAATCGTATTAAGCGCATTAAACAAGAAGTGTGGGTTCACTTGAGCGTGCAGTAGTTTGATTTCAGCTTGGGTAAGCAGGGTTTGTTGTTGCTGATAGTTGCTGAACAGGATCTGACTCGACAATAGTTGAGCAATACCTTCAGCCATCGACATGTTGATGGTTGAAAATAGCTTTAGCTTAGGCTCATACAGTTTGATGGTACCGACGACTTCGTTACCGGCACGCAGTGGGATAATCAGCGCAGAACCTAACTTACAATCTTGCGAAAGAGAACATTGGTATGGGTTCTCTTTGCCATCAAGGTAGATGATGTCGTTCTGTTCCATCGAAGTGAGCGTGCTTTGCGATGAAATAGGGGTATTTGGAATATGGTGTTCATCGCCAATGCCAACGAACGCGAGGATTTTTTCTCGGTCGGTGATCGCTACCGCCCCAACATTGGTCTCTTCGTAAACGATACGTACGATTTTTTGCGCGTTATCTGAATTAAACCCGCCATGCAAAATACCTACCGAACGCTCGGCAATAGTAAGTGCGCGGCGCGAGAAGGTTGCGGAGTATTTCTCGAAGATGGTTTTTCTGTCTTGGATGATGCTCATGAACAGTGCAGCGCCCACTGAGTTAGCAATGATCATTGGCGCGGCAATATCAGAAACTAGAGCGTAGGACTGCTCAAACGGTTTAGCGACTGCGAGCAGAATTAACATCTGAATGATCTCTGCAAATAGCGTCACAGAGAACACCACCATCGGGTTAAACAACTGGCTGGCTTTGTTCTTTCGGACTAAGTATACATGCAGCAAGCCACCAATCAGGCCCTCTGCAGTGGTTGAAATCGCACAAGCTAAGTCAGTAAAGCCACCTAATGAGTAGCGATGAATCCCGCCGGTAAAGCCTACGGCAAAGCCAACGACAGGGCCGCCAAACAGGCCTCCCATTACCGCCCCCATTGCACGAGTGTTGGCTATCGCGTCATTAATCTGCAGTCCGAAATAGGTGCCCATAATGCAGAACAGGGAAAACAGAACATAACAGCTGACTTTATGACTTAAGCGTGAAGAGATGCTTAACAGAGGGAGAATCAGCGGGGTTTTACTTAGCATGTAAGCAATCACTAAGTAGACACAAGTTTGTTGCAGAAGAGAGAGAATGAGTTCCATATTTTCACCTATTGAGACGCTTGTTAAGTGTAAAGCTCATTGCGTGGTAACGGTAGCTTTGCTTGTGTTTTCGTTGGTTATATCGAGTGACGATTGCTTCTCAATGCTGAGATACAGTAAAGCCCATCACAGAGGACGGGCTTTAGTCTTAATTTCCACGAATCACTGGGTGATTACGGGAGCAAGCGAAGTGTGTTTGGCTGTTGTTTTGTCTCTCAATGAAGACGTGTCTCTTTTATTCAAAGTCTGAAAGAACTAGGCAGTTTTGGTTACGCCTTTTGCTTCTTTCTCTTCTTCATCAGCAAGGTCGATATCACCTTTGCCTTTTGATATCTTGATAACGTAAGCCGCAATACCAAGTGCACTCACCACACCAATGATGGTCGAGATTTGCATTGGTAGACCGAAGCCTAGTTGGCTGTTGTTCAGGATGAATGTGATACATACAGATGTCATGAACACAGCTGGAACCGTAGTTACCCAGTGCAGTTTATTGTGACGAAGTAGGTAAGCCGAAGCTGTCCATAACATCATTACAGCTGTTGATTGGTTAGCAAAACCGAAGTAGCGCCAGATGATACCGAAATCAACTTGAGTCAAGATGCCACCGATAACGAACAGTGGCAGAGCCATCAGTAGGCGGTTACGCAGTGTTTTCTGTTCCATGTTGAAGTATTCAGCAAGGATAAGACGGCTTGAACGGAATGCTGTGTCACCAGAAGTGATTGGTAGGATAACCACGCCAAGGAAAGCAAGGATACCGCCGAATACACCCAGTAGACCAAATGAAGCGCTGTATACCACGTTACCTGGGCCGCCGTTTGCAATTGCGTCTGATAGAGACTCAACTGAACCGAAGAATGAAAGAGCAAGTGCACACCAGATTAGAGCGATGATGCCTTCACCAATCATTGCACCATAGAATACGAAGCGACCGTTCTTCTCGTTTTCCATACAACGCGCCATCAGTGGTGACTGAGTTGCGTGGAAGCCAGAGATTGCACCACAAGCGATAGTGATGAATAGAGCAGGCCAAAGTGGTAGGTCATTCGGGTTCATGTTGGTGAACATGTCTTTCATCTCGAAGCCACCCATGATTTGGTGCTCGTCAGATAGACCAATCGCAGTGATTAGGCCAACAGACATGAAGATAAGTAGTGCACCGAACAGTGGGTAGAAACGACCAATGATTTTATCGACAGGGACAATCGTTGCGATGATGTAGTAAGCAAAGATGATAACAACCATGGTTGTTGCAGACATCGCGAAATCAGTTTGGTCGTTCACTAGGTTAGTGATCATGCCTGCAGGAGCAGAAACAAATACCACACCAACAAGAAGCAGTAGAACAATGGCAAAGATGTTCATAAAGTGTTTTGCGCCATTGCCTAGGTAACGTCCAGTGATGGTTGGAACCGAAGCACCACCATTACGGATAGATAACATACCTGAGAAGTAGTCGTGTACTGCACCTGCGAAGATACAACCTAGCACGATCCAAAGCATCGCTGCTGGGCCGTAAAGGGCACCCATGATAGGTCCGAAGATTGGACCTACACCTGCAATGTTAAGCAGTTGAACTAGGTAAACCTTTGGTGTCGACATTGGAACGTAGTCCACGCCATCTTGCTTAGTGTGAGCGGGTGTTTGACGCTTTTCATTGATACCGAAAATCTTCTCGATAAAGGCACCGTAAATAAAGTAGCCACCAATGAGTGCTGCAACACAGGTAAGAAACCACATCATAATTTGTTATCCCTGAATGTATTAATTAAGTCAGGGTGTATATTAAAGAAGAGTATGAAAAGAAACTTCCGCTATGAGAGTGAGTGGTCGAATAGTCAATTAAGTGGTGTTATAACTGATTGAGTGGTTTGCTACGTTTGTAGAGCGGTTGGTTATTCGTGTTGAGAAGGCTCTTGCTTCTGGCAAGTGGTGATTTATCAGCTTTAAGCGGTAACCAATAGATATCAGTGGCAGATAACAGACATAAGTGGACATCAGCCAGTGTTCAGCGGAGAATCACCATAAAGGTAACGCTTCGTCAGGAAGTGGCTAGGTAAATATAAAGGACTGAAATGAAAAAAATAATCGCACTATTCGCCGTGGCATTTAGCCTTGCAGGATGCAGCGCCAATGTTCAAGATTTAGCCGCTGAGGGCAATTGGCAAGAGATTGGCTATCGTGATGGCATCAAAGGTCACACTCAGCGTTCGTATTCAGAGATGACTGAGCTTGGCGCAGTCGATCAAGCGAGTTACACAGAAGGTTACCATCTAGGTGTGACTGAATATTGTAATCCGAACCATGCTTATCAGATTGGTTTATCTGGTCAGGTGTATGAAGGCGTGTGCTCTGGTACGGAAGACGCTCAACGTTTCCGCATGGAATGGCAACGTGGCTGGGATGAGTTCTCAAACGACTATTAAGCCCAAGCTAGCGATAAAAAATTAAAACTAAAAAGACCAGTACCGCATGTGTACTGGTCTTTTTGTTTGTAGTGAGAGTAACAGAAGCAGATTACTGATTATTCTCGACTGCTTTTCTCAAGAAACCATTTTGCTTATCAAGCTGAGCCTTGGCCAATTCTAAATCTAGCCCGGTTAGAATCATCAAAATAGACAACTTCACATCGTAATCAGTCGTTTTAAGTGTCGAGACTGCCAGCGCTTTGTCGCATTCAGTTGCTTGGATAACGATACGAGCAGCGCGGGCAACCAACTTTTCATTGGTCGCTTTTACGTCGACCATCAGATTTTGGTAGCTCTTACCGATACGAATCATGCTGGCAGTCGTTAGCATATTAAGCACCAGCTTTTGTGCTGTACCTGATTTGAGTCGTGTTGAACCAGTCAATGCTTCTGGGCCAACCACCGGGCTAATTGCGATTTGAGCGATTTCAGCAATTGGAGAATCAGGGTTACAAGACAATGCAACGGTCACCGCGCCAAGCTGATTGGCATAGTTGAGTGCACCAATCACGTAAGGTGTGCGACCACTGGCAGCTATACCCACCACGACATCATTTTCTGAAAATTGAATCGCTTTCAGATCTTCAATACCGAGAGTCAGCGAGTCTTCTGCGCCTTCTTTGGCTTTTAAAATCGCCTCTGGTCCACCTGCAATTAGGCCGATAACCATTTTGTCTGAAACACCGAAAGTCGGTGGGCATTCTGATGCGTCCAACACACCTAATCGACCACTGGTGCCTGCGCCCATATAAATCAGTCGACCACCGTTTTGAAAGGCATGAGCAATTTTATCAACCGCTTTCGCGATCTGCGGCAGTTCCGCTTCAATCGCCAGTGGGACTTGTTTGTCTTGTTGGTTAATCTTTTCAACCACTTCGAGAGAGGTGAGCAGATCAATATCCATAGTATCAGGGTTTCTCCCCTCCGAAACGAGGTGCGAGAGCGCTGATATGAGAGCGTCGTTACTCATAATGATCCTTAAATGGTGATTCTAAAATGATGGTTCTAAAATGGTTTAGTCAGCACGATAGAGAACGCCTAGAGAGGCAGCTCTACTTGCGCCAGTCACTTCTGGTAAATTGCTTGGCAGTTGATGAACATGGCGTTGGGCAAGCCACGCAAAGGCCATAGCTTCCATATAATCGGCATCAACGCCTTTACTGGTGGTCGATTCCACTTCCCAACTCGGAAGCAATTCAGCCAACCTTTTCATCAACAATGGGTTTCTCGTACCGCCACCACACACATAGAGTGCAGGTTGGTTACCCAAGCGATAAGTTTCCACTTCATTGGCTATCGTCAATGCCGTGTATTCACAAAGCGTGCGTTGCACATCTTCTGCTGCAAGGTCTTTAAATTCTGTAAGCTGTTGTTCTAGCCACGGTAGGTTAAACAACTCTCTACCGGTACTTTTGGGTGGTAATTGAGATAGATAAGATTCATTCAACAGCTGTTCGAGTAAAGCTTGATTAAGTTGGCCTTTAAGTGCGAATTGCGCATCACGGTCAAACTTCTTACCCGTATGTTTATCAACCCAAGCGTCCATCAACATATTGCCCGGGCCAGTATCATAACCAAGCGTTGGCTGATTCGGGCGCAGTACTGAAATATTCGAGATACCACCAATATTCAACACTACAACTGAGCTGTCTTGCGGGTGAAAAATAGTGTGGTGGAAGGCGGGGACTAACGGTGCACCTTGTCCGCCTAATGCCATGTCTTTACGTCTAAAATCAGCGACGGTTTGAATCTGTGTTTTAGCGGCAATGATGTTGGCATCACCCAGCTGCATGGTAAATGGAGATTCGCCTGTTGGCTGATGAAACACCGTTTGGCCATGATTACCAATCGCAGTCACAGAAGATGCAGGTGTGTCTGACTTGTCGAGAAGTTGCAGAACCGCATCAGCAAATAGATGGCCAAGCTGGTGGTCGAGTTCGCCAATAGCAATCAAATCCGTTTTCTGACCAATACACACCTCAAGCAGACGCGCTTTGAGATCATCAGGCATTGGGAACTCATCATGAGCGAGTAATGTGATACGCGTATCTTCAATCGAAACTAAAGCAGTATCAACGCCGTCCATACTCGTCCCCGACATCACGCCGATATACAGTTCTTTATGATCCATTCCTAAGCTCTTGCACTGCATTCCTAAAGTCTTCCACAGATTGGTTTAAAAACATTGTAAAGCAAATTTAAAGAGAATAATCTCGGGAAGTTTATGAAATTAGGTTTAATAAGGGATAAATATGGGACCGTTGTGGGTTGATGTTGCAGGCTACGAGCTGACAGCTGAAGACAGAGAGATTTTGGAGCACCCAACTGTTGGTGGTCTCATCTTATTTGCTCGAAACTACCACGATAGCAAACAGTTATCGGCGTTAAATAAAGAGATTCGCAAAGTTGCAAAACGTCCTATTTTAATCGGCGTTGACCAAGAAGGCGGACGAGTACAGCGTTTCCGTGATGGCTTTTCAATTATCCCAGCAGCTCAAGAATTCGCGACTAAGAATAATGGCGAACAGTTAGCAGAACAAGCGGGTTGGCTGATGGCGGCGGAATTGATTGCCCATGATATCGACCTGAGCTTTGCGCCAGTATTAGATAAAGGCCACGACTGTAAAGCAATTGGTAGCCGAGCGTTTGGTGAAGATATTGAGACCATCGTTCGTCATAGCAGCGCGTTCATCAAAGGCATGAAGTCGGTTGGCATGGCGACAACAGGAAAACACTTCCCTGGACACGGTGGCGTAATTGCTGACTCACACTTAGAGACGCCATATGACCCTAGAGACGACATCTTTGAAACCGACATGGCAATCTTCAAGGCGCAAATTGAAGCCGGAATATTGGATGCCATGATGCCTGCACATGTGGTGTTCTCTCATTATGATGATCAACCAGCAAGTGGCTCTCAGTATTGGCTACAGAAAGTATTGAGACAAAAACTTGGCTTTAAAGGCCTAATATTCTCGGACGACTTAACCATGGAAGGTGCTGCTATTATGGGCGGACCAGCCGACAGAGCGAAAGCGGCCTTGAATGCGGGGTGTGACATGGTGTTGATGTGTAATAAACGAGATGCACAAATTGAGGCTCTTGATCACTTAGCGATTCAAGAAGTGCCTTTAGCCAACTCATTGTTTAAAAAGCACAGCTTTGATTTACCGACGCTTCACTCGGATAGCCGATGGAAAGAGGCCTCAGAGCAAATTAAGCGGATGTTAAACGCTGGGTGATAAATAAACACTCTATAAGTTTTAAGAAGGCGATATTAAAGATATCGCCTTTTTTGTATGTGCTTGGTGTGGTTAAGGCCTATTTGTGCCTCAGAACGAGCTAAAGATGGGATGTAAATTTATATTTACATTAAATGTTTTTTATTGTTTACACTTGCAATCGTTTTTGTAGCTGTTATTGTGTTTTTAAAGATTGTTAGCCCAAATGGAAATGTTGGGTGTAAAAATAAATATACAGGTTGAGTTATGCAGAAAAGTGAATTAAGCAATGTCAATATCATCGACGAACAGGTACTGATTACTCCTGAGGAGTTAAAAGCAAAACTGCCTTTGAGTGATAATGCTCGTCGTTTCATTCAAGAGTCTCGTCAAACTATCGCAAACATCATTCATAAGAAAGATCATCGTATGCTTGTTGTATGTGGTCCATGTTCTATCCATGACATTGAAGCTGCGAAAGAGTATGCGAAACGCCTAAAAGCACTTTCTGAAGAACTGAGCGATCAACTGTATATTGTAATGCGTGTTTACTTTGAAAAGCCTCGTACTACTGTTGGTTGGAAAGGTTTGATTAATGACCCTCATCTAGATGGCACTTTCGATATTGAGCACGGTCTGCATGTTGGTCGTGAGCTGCTGGTTGAACTTGCTGAGATGGAAATTCCACTCGCAACAGAAGCACTAGATCCAATCAGCCCGCAATACCTAGCAGATACCTTCAGTTGGGCGGCGATTGGCGCTCGTACTACTGAATCGCAAACTCACCGTGAGATGGCAAGTGGTCTTTCAATGCCAATCGGTTTTAAAAACGGCACCGATGGCAACTTAGGTACAGCAATCAATGCAATGCAGGCGGCTTCTTCTAGCCACCGTTTCATGGGTATTAGTCGCGAAGGTCAAGTTGCACTACTAACAACGCAAGGTAACCCAAACGGTCACGTGATTTTACGTGGCGGTAAGCAGACGAACTACGATTCAGTATCGGTACACGAATGTGAGCAAGAGCTGGGTAAATCTGGCTTAGAGGCTGCGCTAATGGTCGACTGTAGCCACGCGAACTCTCGCAAAGATTTCCGCCGCCAACCTCTAGTTGCAGAAGATGTGATTCACCAAATTCGTGAAGGCAACAAGTCGATTATCGGCCTTATGATTGAAAGCCATATTAACGAAGGAAACCAATCTTCGGATATACCTCTCAATGAGATGAAATACGGCGTATCTATTACCGACGCGTGTATCAATTGGGATTCAACTGAGGCACTATTGAAGCATGCACATACGGAATTAGTCCCGTTCTTAGAGAACCGTTTGAAAGGTTAGTCAGAGTTTTAAATTTAAGTGCCTCATCTAATGGGGCATTTTAAGATCTGTTACTAGCGAACTCAGCGTTAGTAGGGGCTTATAGATTAGTAAGGAATAAAATGGCCGTTGAACTGAACGAATTACGCGACCAAATCGATGCTGTCGATAAACAAATGTTGGATTTACTTGCTCAGCGATTGGCTCTAGTAGAGAAAGTCGGTGAAGTAAAAAGTGAACATGGTTTACCTATTTATGTACCAGAGCGTGAGGCTGCAATGCTGGCATCTCGTCGTCAAGAAGCCGAGAAAATAGGGGTTCCACCACAGCTAATCGAAGATATTTTGCGTCGTACTATGCGTGAGTCTTATGCCAGTGAGAAAGATTCTGGTTTTAAGTGTCTAAACCCAGAGTTACGTTCAGTGGTTATCGTTGGTGGTAATGGTCAACTTGGTGGCTTGTTTGGTCGTATGTTCAAACTGTCTGGCTACGAAGTGAAAATCCTCGGCAGCCAAGATTGGGATAAGGCCGACGAAATCTTAGATAATGCTGGCCTTGTTGTTGTTACGGTTCCAATTCACCTAACGGAAGGTGTGATTGCAAAACTAGGTAACCTACCAAGCGATTGTATTCTTTGTGATTTAACATCGATTAAGTCAAAACCGCTACAAGCAATGATGGACATGCACCAAGGCCCAGTGGTTGGATTGCACCCAATGTTTGGTCCTGATGTTCCTAGCCTTGCTAAGCAGGTGATTGTCTACAGTGATGGTCGTGGTTCTGAAAGCTACCAATGGCTACTGAATCAATTTGGTATCTGGGGTGCGAGCCTATGTCAGATGGATGCAGCTGAACACGATCACGGTATGACCTTGATTCAAGCACTTCGTCACTTCACCTCTTTTGCTTACGGCTTGCACCTGAGTAAAGAGAACCCGAACATTGATCAACTTCTGAAGCTAAGCTCGCCAATCTACCGACTTGAGATTGCGATGGTTGGTCGTTTGTTTGCTCAAGACCCGAACCTGTACGGTGACATCATTCTCTCTTCAGATGAGAACATTGAAATGATTCGACGCTTCCATAGCTGTTTCGGAGAGGCGTTAGAAATCCTAGATGGCAAAGATAAAGCCAAGTTTGTTGAGAGCTTCAACCAAGTGAGTGATTGGTTTGGTGACTACTCACAACAATTTTTGCAAGAGAGCCAAAGTCTTCTAAAACAAGCACATGACTCGATTCATCGTGGTTAATACGATTTGAAATCATAAAAAAGAGCGACCTGATGGTCGCTCTTTTTGTTTGTGTTGAACGCTATGAAAGCATTTGGCCTACTGTAGGCTAAATGCAATTAGATCATCATAGGCCAAATCAACAGGTTCTAGTTAGCTGTGTCTAGTTAGTCGTAATAGGTTTCTTACTATCTTCACTCGATACGGTGTCGATGGTTGAGCTAATGTAAGGCACGTTAGTCAGGTTGATCTGCAAACGAACCACATTATCAATCAGCTGAACCAGTGGGCCCCACTTAACCTTTTTCTCTTTTTCGAATACGTAGTTGAAGTTTTCCGGTGTCCAATCCATCAAGTATTGAGGGTTCAACGAACGGCCAAGGAAGCGTACTTCATAATGCAAGTGTGGGCCGGTTGAGTTACCTGAATTACCACAGCTCGCAATGACATCGCCTTTACTTACAAACTGACCGCTACGTACCTTGAACTTCTGTAGGTGCGCATAAGAACTCATGAAACCAAACGAGTGACGCATAGTGATAAAGTTGCCGAAGCCTTTTTTACTTGGGCGTACTGTTTCAATGACTCCATCTGCGGGCGCCACAATATCTTCACCACGCTTACACGTTAGATCGATACCAGTATGTACGTGGCGTTTACCTGAAATAGGGTTAGTGCGGCTACCATAAGAAGAAGAGATACGTTGATAAGCCATCGGGCTGTCGTTTGGAATCAAACGGAACATCGTGGCTCTTACTGCTGAATCGACTGCAGCCGCATCAATACGATCTTCTAAAGATGCATCATCGGTAAGCAGCTCTTCATCAGCAAGACCAAGTACTGATTCCACATCGAATACACGCTTACCAAGCAGTTGAATCGTGCCTTCTTTCTCAGTCAGTGTTTGCGATAGCGAATGGTTGGTTTCTACTTGCTCAGCATAAAGAAACTCAGTTTGCTCTTTTTCAACAATCAGAGTTTCAATCAACTCTTGTGCGTCACCTGCTTGCATCGCGAGTTCTTGTTTACTCTCGAAGTGCATGTACGCCGCTCCGCTAATCAGTAACGGTACTGAAAAAATGGCAGTGGTGCACATGAGCACGGCTTTTCGGCCGAAGTAAAACGTCTGTTCCCCCTGACTAGAGGGAATAGTGATGGAAATTTTTTTAGACATGGTTCTGTATTAACTAAATGCTTCTAATAGAAAAAGGGTAATGGAGATATCACTCTCTACCTAAATCGGTAAGGTGTTCAATCTCTCTATAAAGCAGTTCATCGTCACCAACGTTAAGCTCCACAAGGCGCTTAAGGTGGCTAATACTATCAATATCTAAATGCTCTATGCGTAAACGCATTGAGGTATTGATGGTAGAGACTATCGTTGCTTCTAACTGAATATTGATATCACTGCTTTCGAGCTTAAAGCTCACTTGAACAGGGATATCATGGCTAAGTTGTTTTGATTCATTGCATTGAATGAGTAAACCATGGAGTGATAAGTCTTGCACTGAGCCTGATACATTTACTTGCCCTTGTGAGATCTCAGTCGGGACTTGATAAATAACTCGTGAAAATTGACGTCTTTCAACCATAAGTGATCTCTCTATATCGATGCATAACACGTAAGCCAGATATATCAAAGGCCGCTATTATCGCGGCCTTTGTTCAAAATACAAGCTTATTTACTTAGCGATACGCTTGTACTTGATGCGGTGCGGTTCTGCCGCTTGAGCGCCCAGAGTCTGCTTAAGCCACTCAGTGTACTCAGTATAGTTACCTTCGTAGAAGTTAACTTGACCTTCATCACGGTAGTCTAAGATATGGGTCGCAATACGGTCAAGGAACCAACGGTCATGCGAGATAACCATTGCACAGCCAGGGAATTCAAGCAGTGCTTCTTCAAGAGCACGTAGCGTTTCAACGTCAAGGTCGTTGGTCGGTTCATCGAGTAACAGTACGTTACCGCCCGCTTTTAGCAGTTTAGCTAAGTGAACACGGTTACGTTCACCACCAGAAAGCTCACCGATGATCTTCTGTTGGTCGTTGCCTTTAAAGTTGAAACGAGAACAGTAAGCACGCGCAGGGATTTCGAAGTTGTTGATCTTAATGATATCAGCGCCTTCAGAGATCTCTTGGAATACTGTCTTAGTGTCGTCCATGCTGTCACGGAACTGATCAACAGAAGCAAGCTTAACAGTCTCACCTAATACAACTGAACCTGAATCTGGTTGTTCTGCACCGCTTAGCATCTTGAATAGTGTTGATTTACCTGCACCGTTGGCACCAACGATACCGACGATAGCGCCCTTAGGCATGCTGAACGATAGGTCGTCGATAAGAACGCGGTCACCAAACGACTTAGTCAGGTTGTTCACTTCAAGAACTTTGTCACCTAAACGCTCACCTGGCGGGATGAACAGTTCGTTGGTTTCGTTACGCTTTTGGTATTGGCCAGTAGTCAGTTCTTCAAAACGAGCCATACGAGCTTTAGACTTAGCTTGACGGCCTTTAGGGTTTTGACGAACCCATTCAAGTTCTTTCTCGATTGTCTTTTGACGTGCGCTTTCGCCCGCTTTTTCTTGCTTAAGACGCTCGTCTTTTTGCTCTAGCCAAGACGTGTAGTTACCTTCCCATGGGATACCTTCACCACGGTCAAGTTCTAGAATCCAGCCTGCAGCGTTGTCTAGGAAGTAACGGTCGTGGGTAATCGCCACAACAGTACCGCTGTAATCGACTAGGAAGTGCTCAAGCCATGCTACTGATTCGGCATCCAAGTGGTTGGTTGGTTCATCAAGAAGCAGCATGTCTGGCTTTTCAAGAAGTAGACGACAGATAGCAACACGACGACGCTCACCACCTGATAGGAATTCAATTTTCGCATCCCACTCAGGAAGACGAAGTGCGTCAGCAGCACGCTCTAGAGCTGTTTCTAGGTTGTGGCCGTCTTTTGCTTGAATCAGTGCTTCTAGTTCGCCTTGCTCTTTTGCTAGTGCATCGAAGTCTGCATCCGGTTCTGCGTAAGCTGCGTAGACTGCATCGATACGCTTAAGTGCGTCAGCAACGTCAGAAACCGCTTCTTCTACGATCTCACGAACGGTTTTTGATTCGTCTAGTACAGGTTCTTGCGGTAGGTAACCTACTTTAAGGCCTTGCTGTGCACGAGCTTCACCATCAATATCAGTATCAATACCAGCCATGATACGTAGTAGGGTAGATTTACCTGAACCATTTAGACCCAAAACACCGATTTTAGCGCCAGGAAAAAAGCTAAGAGAAATGTCTTTAAGAATTTGACGCTTAGGTGGAACAGTTTTGCTCACCCGAGACATGGTATATACGTATTCAGCCATTGCCGATCGATCCTAATTATTGTTCAAAATTGTCTGCTATTTTATACCAATATCCCTAAAGATGTTACTCCTAGGTCAGAAAAGCCATTCTTGAACTAATCCTTACCTATTATTGTCACATTGGTCATTAAAACTATATTTAATAAGCTTCTGAGGCGAAGTGTTAAATATTAATAGTATTTACACTCAAATCCTTTACATTTGATGTGATGTCGGGCGTAAATAGACTTCACGTATTCATACACGCACTAAGGAAAGAGCGAATGTTTTTCCGCATTGGTAATACGAAAATTGCTGTGGCTGCATCAGCAATTTTGTCTTCATTTTCACTGGCTCCGATGGCTATGGCTAGCAACGCCTCTGAGCTTGAAATGCAGCGTGATGTTTATGATAGAGCGCAAGAGGTTTTAGACAACCGTGATCTAAAAGCTTACTCCGCGCTGCGCAACAAAATTCAAACATACCCTTTAACACCTTACACCGATTATCGAGCCTTTCTGATTGGCTTAGGTGATCGCACACCTGCTGAGGTGGATGCTTTCATTGAAGAGAATAAGGCACTGCCATTTTCTAATCGAATGCGCGCACCTTACCTGGATTCATTGGCTTCTCAAAAACAGTGGAAGACCATCCTTGAATTTCAAACTAAAGAGCCTGTCGGTGAAAAATATCAATGCATCTATTATCGAGCGCATTACGAGCAAGGTAACAAAGAGCTCGCCTTTAAAGGGGCGAAACAGCTTTGGTTGAGTGGCAGTGGTGTTGATGATGCCTGTGACCCTTTATTTAAAAGTTGGGATCAAGCCGGTTTAAGAACGGATGAACTCATCCTAGATAGAATGTTATTAGCGTTTGAAGGCCGTAACGGCAAGCTGATGAGCTACCTGATCAAGCAATTGGATCATGATGATTCAATTGCTCAAGCTAAGCAGATGAAGGCGTTGTACAACAAGCCTGAAAACGTGCTCGAATTTGCTAACAAGCACCCAGCAAATGAATTCTACCAAGCGCAAACCGAGTTTGCTTTCGAGAAGTTAGCAAGGAAGTCATCAAGCAGCGCTCAAGAGGTGTTTGATGACGTCATCAAGGCTCAAAAGTTCTCGAAAGAGAAGTCTCAAGAGCTTGCTGATTACCTAACGTTTCGTTTGATTAACACCGATTCTGAAGAGTTGATGGCGTGGCGAGACCAGATGCTCGCGAGTTCATCAAAGCAAGTTCTGCTCGAACGACGTGCTCGCTTAGCGATTCAACATGCCGATTGGACGGGTCTGAAAGAGTGGATAGCGCGCTTGGATGACAAGCATCAGGCTTCGCTTCGTTGGCAATATTGGCAGGGCAGAGCTGAAATCGCGACGGGCGATACTGACAAAGGAAATAAGCGATTGTCAGATATCTTGGGTCAGCGTAATTTCTACAGTGTAGCTGCGGCTAAGCAGTTAGGTAAGTCTGTCGAATACCCAACATCGACACTTAAATACAATGCTGAAACAGTCAAGCCATTCGACACCTCTTTGGTGCGTATTGGTGAGCTGATTGACCGAGATAAAATTGCGGCAGCGAAGAGTGAGTGGAGTTGGTTACTAAGCAACGTAGACAAAGACCAAAAAGCGATGCTTGCGGCTCATGCTGCGACGCAACGTTGGAATCACTTTACCGTGACGGCGAGTATCTCAGCGAAGATGTGGGACAACATTGCATTACGTTTCCCTGTTGCTCATAAGTGGTGGTTTAACTTCTATGCAGAAAAACACGATATAGACCCGATCACTTTAATGTCTTTAGCAAGACAAGAGAGTGCGATGGATTCAGAGGCTCGCTCCCCTGTTGGCGCGCGTGGAATCATGCAAATTATGCCGAAGACGGCGCAATACACGGCTAACAAACATAAAATTAAGTATCAGGGCAGCGATGATCTTTATGATGTCGGCAAGAACATTGAGATTGGTAGCCACTACTTAGATGGCTTATTAGCTCAATATGATGACAACCGTATCTTTGCTTTTGCCGCTTATAATGCAGGTCCTAGCCGTGTTAAACAGTGGCGTTCACGCAGCGATGAAAAACTCGATGCTTTTGCATTTATCGAAATGATCCCATTCAAAGAGACTCGGGGCTACGTTCAGAATATCTTGATGTTTGAGACCTACTATCGAGATATCTTGGGTGAGAAAGGGACATTTTTAGCTCCCCATGAAGCAAAAATGAAATACTAAGGCTTCGGCATTTGGCCCGAAACTGAGTAAGAATAAAGGCAGTGAGTGCGAACCATTTCCACTTACTGCCTTTTTACATTGGATCGCATCAAGTGTTTCGGTATAAAGTGTTAAACGCTTTCAATTGTTAAGCGACTCTTTAAAGTCAGAATTTAAAAGTAAGTGTAGAGATATGGCATCACAACCTGAATATGATAATTGGCAACAACTGATGGACTTGGTAAAGACGGCTGTCGAAAAAGATCAGCACGAACTGTTGTTGACCATGATGATGACACCAGACGAGCGAGATGCTCTGGTTGCTCGAATTAATATCTTCTGTGAGTTGATGAAAGGCGATCTGTCTCAACGACAGGTGAGTCAAATGCTGGGAGTAGGCGTAGCGACGATAACCAGAGGTTCGAATGAGCTAAAGGCAAAATCGGAACAAGAGAAAGCCGTGATTGCGGATCTACTACTCAAATAGTCACTAAGTTGTTAAAGTAAGAGTTCGATAAAAAACGCTAACTAACTGTTAGCGTTTTTTGTTTCTGAAGATTGTTTTCAGAACCTTTCTAAGTTTAACGAAGCACTAAACAGGGAAGTGCTCAGGGTTCACAAATGGGATCAGCGCTAAAATTAAAGCCTGATGATACACTGAACTGCGAGACAGTTGATTATGTGTCAGTAGGCCAATTGCTCCACCTTTCTGTTTGATATTATCGGTACCAAACACTTCATCCATTACATCTCCGAGCTCGTTTGCATGCTCTAACTTATCAAGCACGGCTGGTGGCAACATAAGGCTAGCTGAACGAGACTCTCCACGTTGACCATTCGCTTCGATAACCATCCAAGCAAAGGTGACGTTTTTTTCTATTCCTGCTTCTAGGCCAACATAAAAGTCAGCATAGGGCTGCGCTTGCGTTGCGTTGTGCACACGGTTCACTGCCCCTTGATAGGTTTCATCATTACTCATCGGTTGATCGGCAACGCCACTAGGGACGCTGATGCCTTTGAAATCAAATTCAGTATTAGGAAAAGCAGATAAGAACGCACTTTTAACGGCGTTAATTTTAGCTGGGTTCAGCGATGCGATGATTACAGATTTCATGTGTCGGATTCTTTTTGTTGTCGAGTAGATTGAGTTGATGTTGTTGGTACCAGTCACTCAACTCTTCTAATGGCATAGGTTTACCAAAGTAATAGCCTTGCAGCATATCGCACTGCGCATCCTGTAACCACTGGTGCATGCCTTGAGTTTCAATCCCTTCGGCGGTGACCTTTTTCCCCTGAGCATGACATAGTCCAATCACAGGTTTTACGATGTTCTGGTTATCGGTCTCAATCAAGGTATCCAAAAACGCTTTATCTAATTTAATTTTTTGAGTTGGATACTGCACCAGTTGAGTGATAGAGGTATAACCGGAACCAAAGTCATCAATTGCTAATCGATAGCCCATCCCCGCCAATTCGTTGAGCAACGGAAAGCCTTCCGAATTCGAATAAAAGGTCTCGGTAATTTCAAAATCAATCAAACTTGGTGGAATATGATTGATTTTTGCGTGTTTTTTAATGAAATCGGCAAGGTGTGTGGTTTCAATCCCAGCAGAAGATAAGTTAATCGACAGCTGAATTGAGTGGTCAAATTGAGCCTGAAGTCGGTAAAAAGAAGCAAACGCATTCTGAATTACCCAACGATCAACTTGCTCGAATAACCCAGTTTGCTCGGCAATTGGAATGAATTCATCGGGCGGAACTACTCCCAACAGTTTCGAGTCCCAGCGTAATAGTACCTCAACCCCAATAATATACGCGCCGGTTGAATCCATATAGGGCATATAAACGAGTCTAAACTCTTCATCAAAATTCTTGTCTCTAAGCGCACGTTCAATGTTTGCTTGGCGTTGAATCGCTTTGTCTAAATCCCGTGAATAGTCAGCAAATTGGTTTTTGCCTGCACGCTTGGCTTGATACATTGCGGTATCCGCGTTCGACAGTAGCTTCTCGATTGAATCGCCATCATTAGGGTAGGTCGCAATACCAATACTGACCGTGATCGGAAAGCTTCCTGATTCGGTGATAAACCCTTTTTGTAAGGGAGTCAGTAAATCACTCGAAAATCGATGCGCGACATTTCCTCGGTGACTAGGAGCGTTAATGTAGACAACGAATTCGTCACCAGAAAGTCGGGCTGGCATGCAATGAGCATCGAACTCCGTTTGATAGTGGCGACAAATATCTGAAATACGCTGAGCAAAAGAGACCAGAATCGAGTCGCCGATTTGATGCCCATATTTATCGTTCACAAACTTGAAGTTATCCAAATCAAAGTAGAGAACCCAAGTTTCGGTATTTGAACTCGGTTTTGGCAACGATTGCTGAACGAAGGTTTGAAACTGATGCCTGTTGGCGATTTGGGTTAACTGATCATTCTCGGCCAAGAGCTTGGTTTGTTGGTAGGTGTTATCTAGCTCTTGGTACATGTCATAAAAACGCTGTGATAGTCGGCCAAGCTCATCTCGAGTGCCTAAGCGTTCAATGTTCTTCCGTTGTTTTTTTTCTACTTGCTGTAGTTGTCGATCAAGCCGTGTTATCGGAGTAATCACAGTGCGAGACAGAAGTATGAGTAGTAAAGCGACAGTCACAAACGCAGACAGTGCAAACGACAAACTCAGCTTGTTCCATATGGAATCGAGCTTGTTTTCCAACAGGAATTGCGCCGGATCGACCGTGGCGTATAGTTCTGGAGCCAGCTTGACTGAATGGGTGACATCATTTTCCAAAGAAATCGCTATGGATGTGAAAAACAAGCTGGTTTGGTAGTCGAACTCTATCTGTTTTCTAAGCGCATTAAACTTGTCGAGAGAAACAGATACAACAACAAAGAATACATCGCTTGGTTGATTACTTTCGGTTGGAAAAATCGCTTTTCTATCTACCTTTTCATAGTGAACCAACATCCCTTCGCCTTGGGAGTTTTGAATATAGTTGGTACTCGATGTTGCTAGGGTGTCTTGATAGTGCTGGTCAACATACTCCAATATCTTACTGTCAATCTGAGTGCGTGAGTCGTTGCTATTATCTGCGTAGTAACGCAGTTTTCGGTCAGCATTAAGAAGTGCTAAACCCGTATAGCTCTCATCGTCATCTTGCAGGAAATCTATAGCTTCTCGAAGGTTACTAACCAGTTCAAGATCGCGAGATAGATTTTGGTCAGTGAGAAAATAACCTTTCACCATATCGCTTTGGGTCAAGGTGTAAGAGTAGCTATTGAGAAACGAACGAGATTGACGAAAGTATCCGGCTAGTTTTTCCATGTTCAGCTGAAGTGAGTTGTCTTCGCGTTTGATGAAGCTGCTTTTTTGCGTCGAATAAATAATATAGCTAGAAGCCGCGGTACTGATCAGTATCACAGGGGTTATCAGTAGTAAGATTTTAGTACTTAGCTTCATAGTTAATGACAACACTATTTATAATTTAAGCGCGTAAGTTTATGTTACTTAATGCTTACTCGCTATTAATTACACGTAGTTCGATGATTTCCTGTGAAGGGTGTAAGGTTTTGTCTTTATTGATAAAAAAGCCACTAATGAGTTTTTTGTTAGAAATACTTAAGCAGTGGAGGGGATAAGCGTGCCGAATGTGCGAAACAAGTGAATTGTGTTTTAGGCATGCTAGGGTAAGTGTTCTTAGACCGAATAGTATTCGACTAAATGGTGATTTAAGTATTTGGCCTACTATAGGCCAAATACTTATGTTAGCTAAAAGCTGATACTCGCTCTCAGCTATGACAACTTAACTTGAGTCGCTTTGATATTCTCACTCGGGTAGCAACCTAACACTTTCAGGTGACGAGTTATGGCTGTTAATTCATTGATTGCTTGCTGCATATTATCTGAATCCAGATGTGCTTCTAAATCGACATAGAACATCTCTTCCCAAGGGTTACCCATAATAGGACGAGACTCTAGCTTGGTCATGTTGATACCCAAGCGTTGCAGAATCAGTAGTGTCTCGACCAAAGAACCTGCTTCTTGAGAAGTCGACATGATGAGTGTCGTTTTTGCAGGTATTTGAGTTGACACTTCAACAGGCTTACGAGCTACCACGATGAAACGTGTGTGGTTTTCTGTTTGGTTTGCAATGTTGCCCTGAATTGCCTGAAGTCCATAAAGCTTGCCGCTAGACGCATTACCAATTGCAGCAACATCATCACCGTCCAGATCTTTCACCTTTTTCATGGCGTCAGCTGTGCTGGCACAAGACTCAAGGGTTACATCTTTAAGACGGCTCAAGAACTCGCTGCACTGCTGATGTGGTTGTGGGTGCGAGTAAAGTGTTTTGATGTCTTCTAAACGGATATCACTTTTCGCCACTAGGCAGTGTTCGATTGGTTGAGAAAGCTCACCAACGATGTAAAGCGTTGTGTGTTGAAGTAGGTCATACACTTCGTTAATCGAACCTGAGCTGGTGTTCTCAATAGGCAGTACACCGTAGTCGGCATGGCCAGATTCTACCGTAGAGGCTACTTCTTTGAAGTGATTACAGTTTAACTCAATCAACTCCATATTCTTACGGCTGAAGTATTCGCGACTCGCAAGGTGAGAGTACGACCCCTTAGAACCCAAGAATGCAACGCGAGCCAATGGTTTACGACTTTGCGGGTTCGCTAGATTTTGTAAGTATGACTGCTGTAGTAAAACGGAATCTTCGATGATGGTGTGAAACAGCTTGGTAATGTACTGCGCATCAAGTTCGTATTTATCTTTGCCATTGTTGATCAGCTTAACTAATAGTTGTTGCTCTCGTACTGCATCACGAACTGGTTTTGATGTCTCTACCTTGCTTTTAGCAACTTCGATACTTAGCTTGCGACGCTCCGAAAGTAACTTCAGGAGTTCGTCGTCTAAATCATTAAGACGAAGGCGGATATCATCCAGTGAAATTGAGCTGTCAGTCATAAATGTGTCCTTATAAAAAAGCCTCCCTAGTGTGGGAGGCTTCTTGTTCGTTTTTGACTTGTTTTTCTAAAACGACTTAGCCTCCGATTTACGGAAGAAAAAAGAAGTCAAAAATAAACAAAGATTGAGTGTGCATAAAAAGTGATTGTTTTATGAATGTTTAAACACAATAAGCAAGCGAGCTACGAGCGTCAAGCAAAAAAATAGCGCCCTGAGGCGCTATTTTTTAATCTGTTCTCTTTCCTTATTCTACTTCAGCTTCTAGCTCTTCGATTTCAGGCTTTTCAGCGCGGCGCGCTTCTGGTTTATGGCGTAGCTTGTTGAGTTGACGCTCTAGTTTTTGTTCTACTTCGTTGATAGCTACGTAGAGGTCATCATGGATTGATGAAGCAACAAGTTGGCCTTTTGGTACGGTTAGTACCGCTTCAAACTTCTTCTTCTTGTTTGGTTCTTCGCTAAAGCTCGCTTGGCAGCCAATGATGTCTACTTGCCATTTATCCAGCTTTTTAAATTTGCTTTCTATGTGATCACGGATTGCAGAGGTAATGTCGATGTTTTTACCAGTGATGTTCATTTTCATAGAAGTTTTCCTCTGTTGTATCCCTCATGGGTTAACTTCAGATTACGACTTTTAGGAATAAAGAATGTGATATAGATCTTATTTTGGTTGGGTGGAGTGAGCATTAAAATCAAATGTGATCTCACGCAAGTCTTAGTATCTTTTTGGCGGAAAATGCTTGTTATCCTTATGGAAAACGATAACTTGGAGGCAAGGCTTCGCTAAAAATTAAACCAGTTTTTAGGGGCGTCCTACAGCTTATAGAAAGTGCTTGATTGAAATTTGCTCAATAGTATTTTGTGATGTAGCTCTCGTGACATAGATAGCTACGCAAGCTTCTTCTGAATTAGATAAGCAAAAGCCGCATAAGTCTTCTTATGCGGCTTTTGTGTTTTTAGACTTACCTAATCCCCTTTAGCTCTCCAGCTGTGGGATTGATTGAGGCGATCCTAATCGTTAGTGTTCAGTAATCTCGCTGTGCCGTCTTCTCGGATGGCATTGATAGCTTGTAATTGTTTATAGATTACGAAGTAGCGATTGATGTTGGCAACATAGGTTACGGGTTCTTTACTCACGTACTTGCGAGTGATGATTTCTACGTTTTTAAACCAGATGTTTGGGTTGTAGCCTTTCTGCTTAGCAAGGCGCCTCATCTTTCTGATCTTAGCGGGACCTGCGTTGTAAGAAGCCAAGGTAAAGTAGATTTGATTGTCGGGTGATATTGCCGGGTCGTCAAAATATCGGTCTTTGATAAAACGCATGTATTTCACACCCGCATGGATATTGTTATCCACCTTATGGATGTTCTTTATGTTGACGTTTTTATCTTTGGCGGTACTTGGTAATACCTGCATCACACCAATAGCCCCACGATGAGAAACTCTGCTTTGATCCAACCCAGACTCTTGGAAACCTTGTGCAGACATCATCAAAGGGTCGAATTCGTATTTACTCGAATACTTTTCAAAGACATCTGACAGCTTAGCCACTCGGTCTATTTTATTTGGGTTGAGTGCTCGACCTAACCAGCGAGTGTTGTCGATGTATTTCTGATAGATAACATTTCCAAGTAGGGTACCTGTTCGTGCAGTCTTGACGTATTTGTTTATCTCTTTCTTTAACTGAGGGCTGTTTTTTCTCAATGCCCATGCTATTTGGCCATTTTCACGTAAGGGCAAATCATGATGCACTTGAATGTTTTCCATTACATCTATCCAGAGCTTTGCTTTGTGGCTGTCCAGAATTGTGCCCTGAATATAACCTTGGTTAACCAACTCTATCAGCTCGTAGTCTTGCAGTGATTCTTCAATGAAGTGGACATGCAGTGGTGGTAAACCTAATTTGTTAAGCTCTTTATTGATTCTTTGTACACTCTCGAAGTAACTCGAGCTTGCACGTATCCACACCTCTTTGCCGCTCAATTGCTTGATTTCGGTGATAGGTTCGGCCTTTTTCCCTGTGATAATGAGTTCTTTACCATCTTTAATCATCGGATCTGAAAAATCGATGGTTCGTAATCGTTTGTCGGTGATCGTTAGGTTCGCGACAGCGACATCACCATAGCCAGATTCTAAAGAGGGAAGTAGATCATCTCGTTGTACGGGGATGATTTGAACATTGAGGTAGGGGTGTTTTTTACGAAGACTTTTTTCAAAGTGGTAGAGCATTTCTGCCACGATGCCTTTTGGCTTACCATCCTCGATGTAATAGAAACCAAGATCGGCAGATACGAGCACTCTAACCGTTCCTTTGGTTTTGAGCACATCCAAATCACCCATGTAAGGCTTATTGCTTAATGGGGACAGTTCTAATGCGTAGGATAATTGGCTAAATAGCGATATCCAGATAAATAATAACAACCTACTCACATCCACACTCCATGTTGATGTTTTGTTAAAAGTTATCTTTTGAAGATACCGTGTATTATGCGATTCATCAAGTTTGCGATATGTGGTCAAAAAAAACGCGCTAGTAAACTAGCGCGCTTTTTGGGTTGAGATGTAAGAAGTTGATTAAGGTAGTGGGTTTAACTCAATCAACTTTTCAGTTCTTAACACAGCATCATCTAGGCCTAGTTGTTTATAAGCTTCTAGCTGAATCTCTAAAGATTTACGCGCAGCAACGGTATCTGGGTAAGTCTTTTGCAACTCTTGTGTTCTGTTAATAGCAGCAATCCACGCTTCGCGACGTAGGTAGAAGTCCGCAGTTGCTAAGTCATATTCTGCTAGGCGGTTCTTAAGTGCGAACATGCGTTTTTGTGCATCTTCAGCATAAGGGCTGCTAGGGAAACGTTCGAGTAGTCGCTTGAAATCTGCAAAAGCGAGTTTCACTGGCTCAGGGTCTCGGTCACTACGGTCGATATTGAAAATATCGTGCATGAAGTTTCGGTCTTGCGCCATGTGCGTTAAGCCGCGCATGTAAAGAACCCAGTCTTGTTTCTCATGAGTTGGGTTCAAACGTAGGAAACGTGAAATGGTAGCAAGGCCAAGTGCCAAGTCATCATTTTTGTAGTAAGCGTAAATCAGATCGAGCTGTACTTGCTCAGAATAGGCGCCGAATGGGTAACGTGAGTCTAGGGCTTCTAGCTTTTCTATTGCTGAAAGCCAGCTACCGCTCTGTAGTGATTCTTGAGCGTCAGAGTAGAGAACCGATGGCGGTACATCTGGCACTATCTCTTCACTACTTGAACAACCAACCAAGAGTGATACGGCTAATAGACCCGATAAAGTAAGGTGTTTCATGTCAGGCGTCGATTCCTTGAATTAAATATTTCGTAAGCTTCCGTTACTTTCTAACCAGTAACAGATACAATGATGCAATTATTCTATTTTATCCATACTAATGGGTATTAGTCTCACGGTTTTTAAAAAAGTTCGATATGGCTCAGCAGATCACATTAACAGACACAGTAAAAAGCAGCCAGTTAGGTCAACGTTTAGACCAAGCTGTCGCTGAACTATTTACCGATTTTTCTCGCTCTCGCATTAAAGAGTGGCTTCTTGACGGCAAAATCCAAGTGGATGGCGAAGTTATTACTAAGCCGCGCGTTAAGGTTTTGGGCGGTGAAGAGATCATCTTGCAAGCTGAACTTGCAGATGAAGAACGCTGGGAAGCACAAGATATTCCTCTAGACATTGTCTACGAAGATGATGACTTATTGGTTATCAATAAGCCTCGCGATCTGGTTGTACACCCAGGCGCAGGCACACCGGATGGAACCATACTAAACGCATTGCTTTTCCATTACCCACAGATTGCAGAAGTGCCTCGTGCAGGTATTGTGCACCGTCTTGATAAAGACACAACAGGCCTTATGGTTGTGGCTAAAACGGTTCCAGCTCAAACTCGTCTTGTGCGTGCTCTTGCTAAGCGTCGTATTACTCGTGAATATGAAGCAATTGCAATTGGTAAAATGACCGCTGGTGGTGTTGTAGAGAAAGGCATTAGCCGTCATGCAACTAAGCGTACCTTAATGGACGTAAATGAATTAGGAAAGCCAGCGGTAACTCACTACCGTGTTGCTGAGCACTTCCGCGAGCATACTCGTATTCGTCTACGCCTAGAAACGGGTCGTACTCACCAAATCCGTGTTCACATGTCATACCTTCAGCACCCGCTGCTAGGTGATGTTGCATACGGTGGCCGTGCTCGTATTCCAAAAGGTGCATCTGAAGAACTAACAACAATGATTCGTTCTTTTGACCGCCAAGCACTGCACGCAGTCATGCTTAAATTTGTTCACCCAATTACAGGTGAAGAAGTTGAGTTCCACGCTCCTGTGCCAAATGACATGGTTGTGATGGCTGAAGCGTTACGTGTTGATGCTCGCGAAAATAAAGAAGAAGACATTTAATATGTCGTTGATCATCCCTAACTGGAATGCACCCAATAACGTGAAGGCATTTGCGTCGACACGTGTAGGTGGCTTTTCTACTGGTGCGTATCAAGGATTAAACCTAGGTACGCATGTTGGGGATGATGCTTCGCTTGTTGAAAACAATAGAACTTGGCTTAAGCAGCAAGCGAACATGCCGGCAACTCCGGTATGGCTAAATCAAACCCATTCAACAGATGTTGTTACGGTTTTACAACCTACGGCGGATATTCTTGATGCTGACGGTGCATTTACCACTGCTAAAGGTGTTGTTTGTTCTGCGATGACAGCTGATTGTTTACCTGTAATCCTTACTGATACGAAAGGCACTCAAGTTGCTGCCGTTCATGCTGGTTGGCGTGGTCTTGCTGGTGGAATTCTTGAAAATGCCGTCGCAAAGTTTTCGAAACTAGATTCAGAGAATAAGATCATTGCTTGGCTTGGGCCTGCAATAGGCAAACAAGCCTTTGAAGTCGGCGATGATGTGTTGGAAGCGTTTGTTAGCTTTGACCCTCAAGCTAAGCTTGCATTTAAAGCCAAGCCTGAACAGGGTAAATGGCTAGCGAATATGTCTCAGCTTGCAACGCAACGACTGAACAAAGTTGATGTAACTTCTGTGATAGACTCCAATCTATGCACCTTCGCTGATGCGGATGCGTTCTATTCTTATCGTCGTGATGGCATTACGGGACGCCAAGCTACTTTTATTTGGTTAGAGTAATCTTTAGCTAGTGCAACTAGCCATCCAGCCCATTTATATTTTCATATAAACTCTATTCTTCATTCTTATCCCTTGAAAATCCGCGTTACCGTATCCATCTTCTAAGCATAAGATAAACATATCTAAGAGTAGGAAGGTTGGCATGCGTCTCGATCGATTCACTAGTAAATTCCAAATTGCGATATCTGATGCTCAGTCACTCGCATTAGGTCGTGATCACCAATATATAGAACCTGTACACCTAATGGTGTCTTTGCTGAATCAAGATGGTAGTGCAATTCGTCCATTGCTCACCATGCTGAATATTGATGTGGTTCAATTACGTTCTAAATTGAGCGAAATATTAGACCGAGTGCCTAAAGTCAGTGGCATTGGTGGTGACGTTCAGCTATCGAATGCGATGGGAACGCTGTTTAATCTATGTGATAAGGTCGCGCAAAAGCGTCAAGACAGTTACATATCTTCAGAAGTATTCCTACTTGCTGCCATTGAAGACAAAGGCCCTTTAGGAAACCTACTTAAAGAGCTAGGTCTTACCGAGCAAAAATTATCTCAAGCAATTGAACAAGTTCGTGGCGGCCAAAAGGTCGATGATCCGAATGCGGAAGACAGACGTCAAGCGCTAGAGAAGTTCACCATTGATCTGACGGAAAGAGCAGAGCAAGGCAAGCTTGATCCGGTAATTGGCCGAGATGACGAAATTCGTCGCACTATCCAAGTACTTCAACGCCGTACTAAGAATAACCCTGTCATTATCGGTGAACCTGGTGTCGGTAAAACAGCGATAGTCGAAGGTTTAGCGCAGCGTATTATCAACAATGAAGTGCCGGAAGGTTTGAGAGGCCGACGTGTACTTTCGTTAGATATGGGCTCTTTGATTGCCGGTGCTAAATATCGTGGTGAATTTGAAGAACGTTTGAAATCAGTTCTTAACGAATTATCAAAAGAAGAGGGCAACATCATTCTCTTCATCGATGAAATTCACACCATGGTAGGTGCGGGCAAGGGTGAAGGCTCTATGGATGCGGGTAATATGCTGAAACCAGCATTGGCTCGTGGTGAACTTCACTGTGTAGGTGCAACGACACTCGATGAATATCGCCAGTATATAGAGAAAGATCCCGCGTTAGAGCGTCGATTCCAAAAAGTGATAGTCGATGAGCCAACCGTGGAAGACACAGTCGCAATTCTCCGCGGTTTGAAAGAGCGCTATGAACTTCACCATCATGTAGAAATTACCGACCCAGCGATTGTCGCAGCGGCAACCTTATCTCATCGATACGTTTCTGACCGTCAGTTGCCAGATAAGGCGATTGATCTGATTGATGAAGCGGCTTCGAGTATTCGTATGCAGATCGACTCAAAACCTGAGTCACTAGATAAGCTCGAGCGTAAGATCATTCAGTTAAAGATCGAGCAGCAAGCTCTTACTAATGAGAATGACGAAGCCAGTGAAAAACGCCTTCGAACACTACAAGAAGAGCTTTCTGATAAAGAACGAGATTTCGCAGAGCTCGAAGAAGTGTGGAATGCAGAGAAAGCCGCACTTTCTGGCACACAACACATCAAGTCCGAGTTAGAACAAGCTCGCATGGATATGGATTTTGCAAGACGTGCTGGTGATCTTAACCGAATGTCTGAATTGCAATATGGTCGAATCCCAGAATTAGAGAAGCAGTTAGATCTTGCGACTCAAGCTGAGATGCAAGAGATGACCTTACTACGTAATAAGGTCACGGATGCAGAAATTGCAGACGTACTATCGAAGCAAACAGGTATCCCTGTTTCTAAAATGCTAGAGGCTGAGAAAGAGAAGCTTCTTAAAATGGAAGGTGTTCTGCACAAGCGTGTTATTGGTCAAGCGGAAGCAGTAGAAGTGGTATCGAACGCGATTCGTCGTAGCCGTGCTGGTTTATCTGATCCGAACAAGCCGATTGGCTCCTTCTTATTCCTTGGCCCAACTGGTGTTGGTAAAACCGAGTTATGTAAAACACTCGCAAACTTCATGTTTGATAGTGACGATGCAATGGTGCGCATCGATATGTCTGAGTTTATGGAGAAACACTCTGTTGCTCGTTTGGTTGGTGCTCCTCCGGGTTACGTTGGATATGAAGAAGGTGGCTACTTAACAGAAGCCGTGCGTCGCAAGCCTTACTCAGTGATTTTGCTAGATGAAGTAGAGAAAGCGCATCCTGATGTTTTCAATATCTTATTACAGGTTCTTGATGATGGACGCTTAACTGATGGACAAGGTCGGACCGTCGACTTTAGAAACACGGTAGTGATCATGACTTCGAACCTTGGCTCTTCGAGAATTCAAGAGAACTTCAATACGCTCGATTACCAAGGAATAAAGAATGAGGTGATGGAAGTAGTAGGCAAACATTTCCGTCCTGAGTTTTTGAATCGAGTTGATGAAAGCGTTGTGTTCCACCCATTAGGTCAAGAGCACATTCAATCGATAGCCGCTATTCAGCTTGAGCACCTCAAGAAGCGAATGGAAGACAATGGTTATGAGCTTGAAGTCTCGGATAAAGCACTCAAGTTAATTTCTCAAGTCGGTTTTGACCCAGTATATGGTGCACGACCTTTGAAAAGAGCGATTCAACAAAGTGTCGAGAACCCTTTAGCGAAAGCAATATTGGCAGGAAAAATTAATCCAGATAAAAAAGTACAACTATTAGTAAACAACGACCGCATTATTGCTCACCAGTAGTTTAAGTAAGAATTGTAGGTACGATTGGCCAAAATCAAGGTGTAATCGTACCTATTTTGAACGCTTTGTGTGAATAGTGTTCGAACGGTCGCCGGTGGCGGTTTTTTTTTCGTTTTTGGCCTTGTGCAAAGGATTATTCTCTCTATAATGCGCCTCCGTTGCCAAGGATAACCAAGCGGTTTGAACTGAATGACGAGACGGTGATAAGCATTTAAGATGCTTTGAAAAATTAGCTGGAAAAAGTGTTTGACACTGGAACCCAATTCGCTAGAATGGCCGTCCACTTCGAGAGGCTCCTTATTAAAAGGAACGCTCAACAAGTAAAGCTCTTTAACAATTTAA
>NZ_MCSD01000008.1:0-169689 GCF_002872555.1 Vibrio sp. 10N.286.55.E10 | reverse complement strand
CACCGAACTCGGCACTTAGCCTACTAGGTTAATCGATTGAAAGGCCACGTTGACTATAAGTAGTTTTGATCATAAGCGTTAACGTTAGGCTTCCACAAATTAGCTCGTGGTGAGAGATGAGCGCTAAACAGACCCAGCTTCGGCTGGGTTTTTTATTGCCTGAAATTTGGTGAAGGTGTATTTGGAAAAGTGTAGTGCGGGTAAACAGAAGCAAAAGCGAGATTCCCTATCACGCTTTTTCCTCACTGTAGGGAATGACGACTACAGGGTGGTATTGATCTTCTATTACTTACCTGAATCGAAGTCTTTAGTCGTCATCTCAGAATCGAGTAGAACGAGATATCAGAGAACTGCTGTTTGTTACACATCACAAGTGTAATTTGATGTATAGGCGAAATGCATTGAATAGCGCTTAATAACGTTTAGTCAAAACCTAGTTGGATAGTAGGGCGCAAACGGTCAGTGTGGTTGTGATTCTTTGAGGGAGCTTGGAGAAGAGTTTTGGTGTGATAGTCAGTATTGCTATCTGAGGTATTGAAAAAAAACAGCAGGCACAAAAAACGCCACCCTTAGGTAGCGTTTTCATTAAAGCAGATAAGTAATCGAGATTACTTAGTTACTTTAAGAACTGGAGTTTCGCCAACAGTTACAGAACCAGAAAGCTTGTTCAGCTCCTTGATTTCGTCCATGTTAGAGATAACAACTGGAGTAAGCGTAGATTTCGCTTTCTCTTCTAGAAGCGCTAGGTCGAAAGTGATGATAGTGTCACCAGCTTTAACAGATTGACCTTCTTCAGCTACACGAGTGAAGCCTTCGCCTTTAAGTTCAACAGTATCGATACCGAAGTGAACGAAAAGCTCAACACCGTCGTCAGACTCGATAGAGAATGCGTGGTTAGTTTCGAAGATCTTACCGATAGTACCGTTAACTGGAGCTACCATTTTGTCGCCAGCTGGTTTGATCGCGATGCCGTCACCAACGATTTTTTCAGCGAAAACTACATCTGGCACATCTTCGATGTTTACGATTTCACCAGAAAGAGGTGCGATGATTTCGATTGCACCAGCATCAGCGCTGTCATCAGATACAAGCTTTTTCAGTTTGTCAAACAGACCCATTGTGTCATGCTCCTAACGTTTAGTTTTATTCTGTAGAATATACTATACCAATCTAACAAATTAGACGACTATTTTTAGCCGTCTAACTTTATTAAGCATTTGGCGATTACTGAGTTTTCTCAGCGATGAATTTTTCTACGCAAGCTTCAATTTCTGCAGCTGTAGGTAGAGATAGTGCTTCGTCAGCCATAGCTTTAACTTCAGCGAAGTTAGAGTTACGAATTACCTTCTTAACTTTAGGGATAGAGATACCGCTCATAGAGAACTCATCTAGACCCATACCAAGAAGAAGTAGCGTTGCACGCTCATCACCAGCAAGTTCACCACACATACCAGTCCACTTACCTTCAGCGTGTGATGCGTCGATCACTTGCTTGATTACTGTAAGAACAGCAGGAGATAGTGGGTTATATAGGTGAGAAATCATTTCGTTACCACGGTCTACCGCAAGAGTGTATTGCGTTAGGTCGTTAGTACCGATAGAGAAGAAAGATACTTCTTTCGCTAGGTGGTGTGCGATTGCAGCAGCAGCTGGAGTCTCAACCATTACGCCGATTTCGATTTCTTCATCGAAAGCTAGGCCTTCAGCGCGAAGTTCAACTTTGTACTCTTCGATTGCTTTTTTCAGTTCACGGATCTCTTCAACAGAAATGATCATTGGGAACATGATACGTAGTTTACCGTGTGCAGATGCGCGTAGGATGCCACGTAGTTGGTCACGTAGGATTTCACGACGATCCAAGCTGATACGTACTGCACGCCAGCCTAGGAAAGGGTTCATCTCTTGTGGAAGGTCCATGTATGGTAGGTCTTTGTCGCCACCGATATCCATAGTACGGATAATCACTGACTCGCCTTCCATTGCTTCAGCTACTTCTTTGTAAGCAACGTATTGCTCTTCTTCAGTAGGAAGCGCGTCACGGTCCATAAATAGGAATTCAGTACGGTACAGACCAACGCCTTCACCGCCGTTACGCAGGATACCGTCACAGTCTTTTACTGTACCGATGTTGCCACAAACTTCTACACGGTGACCGTCTAGAGTTTCAGCATGCAAATCTTTTAGTTTTGCTAGTTCAGCCGCTTCTGCTTCGAAATCTGCTTTGATTTTCTTAGCTTCCGCTAATTCAGCTTCAGAAGGGTTGATGATGATCTTGTTGTTCATCGCGTCTAGCACAAGCATGTCGCCGTTCTTAACTTGCTTAGTGATATCGTTAGTACCAACGATAGCTGGAAGCTCAAGAGAACGTGCCATGATTGAAGTATGAGATGTACGACCGCCGATGTCACAAGCGAAACCAAGAACGTAGTCTAGGTTGATTTGTGCAGTTTCAGATGGCGTTAGGTCGTAAGCTACTAGGATAACTTCTTCATTGATGTCTGCTAGAGATACAATGTTGATGCCTAGAGCATTTTTAACGAAACGAGTACCGATATCACGGATATCAGTTGCACGTTCTTTTAGGTACTCATCATCAAGAGACTCTAGTGCAACAGCTTGCTCTTCGATCACAGTGTGGATCGCGTTGTCTGCGTGCATTTTGTCTTTCTTGATGAGTGCTAAAATCTCTTCTTCTAGCTCTTCATCTTCAAGCAGCATGATGTGGCCTTCAAAGATTGCTTCTTTTTCTTCGCCAAAAGTTTCAAGTGCTTTTTGCTTAACAACTTCAAGTTGCTGAGAAGATTTGTTACGAGCGTCAAAGAAACGCTGTACTTCTGCTTCAACTTGGTCGTCAGAGATAGATTGAGTGTTTAGGACAATTTCATCTTCTTGAAGTAGTAGTGCTTTACCGAAAGCAATACCAGGAGATGCTAGGATGCCTGAAATCATAGCCTTACCTTAGTTGTTCAACTGTAAACGGGAGAGTGTGTGACTTTAAGTCGTCGACTAATGTCGCGCTTATTCCTATCTATTTCGAACAAAGCCACTTTGCTATGCAAAATGGCTTTGAAAGAAGGAGACCGTATTAGTGTAGTTGATCCATAAGAGCAACTAGGTGGTCAACTGCTTGCTGAGCTTGAGGACCTTCAGCTGAAATAGTAACGTTAGTACCTTTTACTAGGCCTAAAGTTTGTAGTTTGAACAGGCTTTTCGCGCTAGCGCTTTTGCCGTTAGAAGTCACTGTGATGTCAGCGTCGAAAGATTTTGCTTCTTTAACGAACTGTGCAGCTGGACGAGTGTGAAGACCGTTTTCTGCTGTGATTTCTACTTGCTTCTCGTACATTTTATATACCCCAATTAATTTATTTTTTGTAAGTTTGTAACCAGATTAGCTTAACTGCTTTAGCCCAAATGCGCTAGAGGCTAGTACGCCATGTTCGTGTTAGAACTTAGACTGGTTATAAATTTTTATCCAGCCATGGTCGTCTTTTGTTGAGTACTCATGACTTTCAGAATTTGTTTATTGCTTCTTTTATTTTGAAGCGAAAAATAAAACAGACCCGATATTACCAAAGGTGGGGCAGGGATCAACAAAAAAGCCCCTAAACGGGGCTTTTTTGGACGAAAAATTGATTTGACCACATATTATTGTTGGTTCTCTTTTTCCGTAAAGATGCCAGCAAATAGGGCTGTACTTAGGTAACGCTCACCAGAGCTTGGTAGTACGGTAACGATAGTTTTTCCTGCAAATTCAGGTAGTTCTGCGATTCTGTTCGCAGCTACAACTGCCGCGCCAGATGAGATACCTGCAAGAATACCTTCTTCTTTCATTAGGCGTTGAGCCATCTCAATCGCTTCTTCAGAAGTTACCGATTCAACACGGTCAATAATCTCTAAATCTAGGTTTCCAGGGATGAAACCTGCACCGATACCTTGAATTTTGTGTGGAGCTGGCTTGATTTCTTCGCCTGCAAGCGCTTGTGCAATGACTGGAGACTCGGCTGGTTCAACTGCTACTGAAGTAATCGCTTTGCCTTTTTCACCTTTAATGTAACGACTTGTACCAGTGATAGTACCACCCGTACCAACACCCGCTACAAACACGTCGATTTCGCCGTCTGTTGCTTCCCAAATTTCAGGGCCAGTCGTCTGCTCGTGAATCTGTGGGTTTGCTGGGTTGTTGAATTGTTGTAGTAGTAGGTATTTACTTGGATCTGAAGCAACAATCTCTTCTGCTTTAGCAATCGCGCCGTTCATGCCTTTTGGTGCTTCAGTCAGCACTAGGTTTGCGCCAAGCGCTTTAAGCAACTTACGACGTTCTAGGCTCATTGACTCAGGCATAGTTAGCGTT
Organism: Vibrio sp. 10N.286.55.E10; assembly: GCF_002872555.1. NCBI lineage: Bacteria > Pseudomonadati > Pseudomonadota > Gammaproteobacteria > Vibrionales > Vibrionaceae > Vibrio > Vibrio sp. 10N.286.55.E10. The sequence continues at coordinate 165,338 of NZ_MCSD01000008.1, read as the reverse complement.
AGCTTGTAACCGCGCGCCGCGGCTACGAAGGCAAGAGCAACACCAGTGTTACCACTAGTCGGTTCAACAAGCTCAATACCTGGCTTCAGAGTACCTGCTTTTTCTGCTTCCCAGATCATGTTTGAACCGATACGACACTTAACACTGAAGCTTGGGTTACGAGCTTCGATCTTAGCTAGGACGTTACCTTTGCTTACTTTGTTAAGGCGGACTAGAGGTGTGTTACCAATCGTTAGGGTGTTGTCTTCGTAGATCTTGCTCATGCGATATTCCTTCATTTAATGACAGAACTAAACGTAGTATATCAATCACTTTACCGTCTAGTGTCTTTCGATGTTTGTTCAGCTTGAATTTAGATTAAACAAGTTGAAAAAAAGGTAAAAGGATTAAAAAGTTATATCATATAGATATGTAGCAGAATTGACGCCTATCTTTATTGAAATCAGAACTTCAAAAAGATAGGCGAAACTAGGAAGTATAGGCAGGGTTAAAGACGAGAACTATAGACGTGAGCGTAGGGCTTGGTCTTTAAACTCAGCAACCCACATTGCTGTTGCGCCACAAACGGCAACGGGCATTACAATCAGGTTTAAAATTGGAATGGTCGTGAAAACAGAAACAAGCGCACCGAAGCTGTAGCTCTTACCTTGTTTTTGTTTCAAATTGTTTCTCATGTCATCGAACTTGATTTTATGATTATCGAACGGGTAGTCAGCGTATTGAATCGCTAACATCCATGCTGTGAAGATGAACCATAAAAACGGTGCAACGGTTTGCCCTAGTGCTGGAATTAACAAAAGTAGGAATAAACCGATCGCTTTTGGCAGAACGTAGACAAGCTTGCGCCATTCTCTCGCTAATATACGTGGGGTATCTTTGAGAACATCAAGTAAACCATCGTCATTCACTTTTTTACCGCTCAGCAACTCTTCAACTTTTTCCGCGAGCAAGCCGTTGAACGGTGCGGCAATGAAGTTAGCGAGCGTACTAAAGAAATACGAGAACGTGGCCAAGATGGTTAACACTAGTAATGGCCATAAAATGTATGACAACCACGATAAGAAGCTTGGTAACGCACCAATCCAACCTTCAATCCAAGTGTTTAGGTTGGAGAAGATATAAAACAAGGCACCACCAACGAGTAACACGTTCGCGATAAGTGGCATGAGTACAAACTTACGAATGCTCGGTGACAAAGCGATTTTTATTCCGAAAATAAAATAGCCAAAGCCGGAGCGGGGAACAGATTCAATAGTCATATTTAAATTAGGTCACATGTGAATTTGATTAAATAGCAAACATGTCTAGTGTACTCGACCAAAATTAAGAAAAAAAGCGTGGTGAAAATCACACCATGTAAGGAACTAATTGTATTAAGTTGTTCTAAAACAGTAGCTACTTTTGATAGAGTAGTGAGATTAGCCAAATTAACCCAACTTAGTGACAGCGTGTTTATCGCTAGTTGACTAAGAAAGCTGAGAGCGAAAAATGCAGGAATTGCGATTTGTACTCATTATTGTTGGCGCATTAGCTATCGCCGCATTATTGTTCCATGGTCTATGGACGAGTAAAAAAGAAGGGAAAGCAAAGTTTGGAGATAAGCCGCTTGGTAAGCTTGATAACGATAGCTTAGATGAAGCAGAAACTATCCCAAATCGTTCATTCGCCCCAGAAGATGATTTTGAGATAATCCGAAAAGAACGCAAAGAACCGGATTTTGCTGTTTCGCCATCTGCGACTGATCCTCTAATCGATTCAGATCCGCTTACAGCGCCACAAGTGAAAGAAGTTCACGAAGACGACATCGAATTGAATGATCTTCCTTCTTTCAGCGTTGAAGACCCAATCAAGGTTGAAAGTGAACCGGAAGAGCTTAAGGAGGAGAAGGTTATTGAGCCTGAAGTTCCAAGCTTTGAGTTGACCGACGAACAAAAAGAAAACCATGCAGGCTTTAAAGAGCAGTACGGTTCGTTTGAAGAAACTTCTGAGACGGTTGATGAGCCACTTGTTCCAAACGAAACGTTCACCCCTGGTGAGCCTGTTGTTGCGAAAGAAGTTGTTACTCCGCAAAGTGCGCCTGTTGAAGAAGCGAAGTCAGATGAAGAACTTGGTTTAGAAGTTATCGTTCTTAATGTTCACTGTGCTGGAGAGATCCCATTCGTGGGTACTGAGCTGTTCCGCAGCATGGAAAACAACGGTCTAACTTATGGTGAGATGTCTATCTACCACTGCTTTGCACAAGCGAGTGACGAACCAAAAGTTATTTTCAGCGTAGCGAACATGATGCAGCCAGGTACTCTAGAACATGACGACCCTGCTGACTTCACGACTAAAGGTATTTCGTTCTTTATGACGTTGCCTTGTTACGGTCAGGCTGATCAAAACTTCAATGTAATGTTGAGTGCGGCGCAGAAAATTGCTGATGATATGGGCGGAAACGTATTGGATGAGTCACGTAACTTAATGACACCAAACCGTTTATCTGATTACCGCAAGCAAATCAGAGACTTTATGACGGCATCGAACGCCTAGCCGTATTGTTTAGCCTTGTAAATAATCTATATTTATAGAAAAGGGCTCCTAAGGGAGCCCTTTTTGATATTTCAATCACGACAGAGAATGATATGAAAGAATCGATTCAAGTTACCTTAGAGCAGTTAAGAGAAACTCTGCATTATCACGCCGTTCGTTATTACGTAGAAGATAGCCCTGAGATCCCTGATGTCGAGTACGATCGATTAATGCAGCAATTGCTAAAGATCGAAGAAGAGAATCCAGAGCTTGTTACGGTGGATTCACCAAGCCAACGTGTTGGCGGTCAGCCTTTAGATGGCTTCACGCAAGTGACTCACGAAATCCCAATGCTTTCTCTAGACAATGCATTCTCTGACGAAGACTTGGATGCGTTCAATAAGCGTATGTCCGATAGAGCACCAACCGCGAACCTTAAAACTTTCTGTTGCGAGCCTAAACTCGATGGCCTCGCTGTGAGCTTGCTTTACGTGAACGGGACATTAGTTCAAGCGGCGACTCGTGGTGATGGCGCAACGGGTGAAAACATCACGGAAAACGTACGTACCATCAGCTCAATTCCACTTAAGTTGCAAGGTGAAGGCTGGCCAGAGCGTATTGAAGTTCGTGGCGAAGTGTTTATGCCAAAAGCCGGCTTCGATAAGTTGAATGAGATGGCTTTGAAGAAAGGCGAGAAAGTCTTTGTTAACCCACGTAATGCCGCCGCAGGTAGCCTACGTCAGCTTGATTCTCGTATTACAGCGAAACGTCCGTTAGCTTTCTACGCATACAGTGTCGGTGTTGTTCAAGGCGCTGAGCTATCAAATAGTCACTACCAACGCTTCTTACAGCTTAAAGGCTGGGGCTTACCTATGTGCCCTGAGACTAAGCAACTGACCTCTCTTGAAGACGTGAAAGCCTATTACCAAGATATTATGACTCGTCGTGATGCTCTGGCTTACGAGATCGATGGCGTTGTTATCAAAGTCGACGACATCGCGGCTCAAGAAGTGCTTGGCTTTGTTGCTAGAGCGCCACGTTGGGCAATTGCTTATAAGTTCCCTGCTCAAGAAGAGATTACACTGCTCAATGACGTTGAATTTCAGGTAGGCCGTACTGGCGCTATTACGCCGGTTGCTAAACTAGAACCTATCTTCGTAGGCGGCGTGACGGTTAGTAATGCCACTTTACACAATGCCGATGAGATTGCTCGTTTAGGCGTGAAGGTAGGCGACAGCGTTATTATTCGCCGAGCTGGTGATGTAATTCCACAGATCGTTGCGGTTGTACAAGATCGTCGTCCTGAGACTGCGAAAGACATTGTTTTCCCTGATGCTTGCCCTGTATGTAGCTCTGCGGTTGAGCGTGTAGAAGGCGAAGCGGTAGCGCGTTGTACCGGCGGTTTAGTGTGTCAGGCGCAGCGTAAAGAAGCCCTTAAACACTTTGTTTCTAGAAAGGCGCTAGACGTTGATGGACTGGGCGTGAAAGTAATTGAGCAGCTTGTGGACCGTGAAATGGTCGAAACACCTGCTGATTTATTTAAGCTAAGTGCTGGCGTGATTACTGTTCTTGACCGAATGGGGCCTAAATCGGCACAGAACGTCGTGAGCGCGCTGAATAAAGCCAAAGACACGACCTTAGCGCGTTTCCTCTATTCACTCGGTATTCGTGAAGTCGGTGAAGCGACAGCGATGAACCTAGCGCAACACTTTAAGACGTTGGAACTGGTTCAAGCTGCAACTCATGAACAGCTAGTGGAAGTGTCAGATATTGGTGACATCGTTGCTAGCCACATCACCAGTTTCTTCTCACAAGAGAAAAACAGAGCGGTTGTTGATCAGTTAATCGAGCTTGGTGTGAACTGGCCTGTGATCGAAGAAGCTCCTGATGACCAAGAACTGCCTTTGGAAGGTAAAGTCGTTGTGTTAACAGGTTCATTGTCGCAATTAGGTCGAAGTGAAGCTAAAGCTGCGTTACAAGCATTAGGTGCGAAAGTGACGGGTAGCGTATCGAAGAAAACGGACATCTTGTTTGCCGGAGAAGCTGCGGGTTCTAAATTAACCAAAGCACAAGATTTAGGTATCGAAATAAGAACCGAAGAAGATCTAATAGCCCTTATTTCGTAAGTAAATACAGATAAAAAAAGCTCAAAGGCACTTCTTTCAAGGGAGTGCCTTTTTTGTTTCTGATATAAAAATGAGGGCTTTTTAATTGTTGAGAATTTTGTTCCTATACGAACTCTAAAATCAGGACAGTGACGCTGCTCAACATTAATGAAATACCATTGTAGTTGTATCAAAAATGCGAGTTACTTCTATTTTTACAAGAGCGCAATCCATTCAAGTGGTTGATATTTATTGTTTTTATTGTTTTTGGTTGTGAGCTTTACAATTTATCGATCTGGATCACTAAGTACCTACTAAATTTGCACCAACTCATATTTTTTTAGATGAAAATTAAGTTCTCATTGATCTTTTTGAGGGCGAAGTTAGTCTTAATGCCATGGATGCACACGATGTGTATAACCAGAAAGGAAATAGAGAATTCAGAGTTTAGGGTTCTCAAACAAGAAAAGGTATTTCTCTCTACGGCGGCCAACTTTAGGTGGGGAATATTCAAACAGCTATATCCATTTTTAGGAGTTTTATTCCATGGAAAACAAATTTTTTAAAGTATCTGCGATTACAGCAGCAATGGTAGGTGCACTTTCTGCTGCTCCAGCTATGGCTGAAGATCCAATCGGTCCTGAGTATGCAAGTCAGGCATCAGAGTTTTTCTCTGAATCTACTATTAGCGGTAACCTAAACTTTTTCATGCGTGCTCGTGACCGAGCTGGTAAAGATGCAAACGGTAACGACACTGCAAAAACTGCTAACTTAGACCACGGCTCTATTTTTGCTAATTTAGGTTTCCACTCTGGTTATGTAGCGGACGTCGTTGGTGTTGACGCTGTTGTATACAGCACATTTGATATGTGGCAAGAAGCTGGTAAATGGGGTGGTGGTCACGAGATGAACTTCTTCCAATGTGATTCAGTTTATTCTACAGACTGTTGGGAAGATGGGCGCGGTGATAACACTGACAATGGTGTTTCATTTGCAAAAGCAGCCATGAAGTTTAAGTTTGGTGAGAGTGTAAATGCTCAGCTTGGTTACTTCCAACCGTCTGTACCAAGCTCATTAGGTGTTAACTGGTCATTCGCTCCTGGTACATACCGCGGTGGTGAAGTTGGAGCTAGTTTTGGTGATCTTTCTCTTGGTTTTGTTGTGGCCGATAACTACAAAGCTCCTTGGTTCAAAGAAACTTACGAGTTCCAAGATGGTGCTGGCAATGATGCTGGTGAAGTATACTCATTAGGTGCTCGCTATGCGTTAGATAACGGTATTTCTTTTGACGTTGGTTACGGTGCTCTGACAGATGGTGACCGTAAGAACTTCCATGTTAAAGTTAAAGGTACAACCGATGGTGGCCTATATTGGTCTCCTCAACTATACGTAGTAGATGATGACAACCAATTTGATAGCACAGCATTCCAAACTGCGTTATTGACATCTATGTCTTTGGGCCAATACAGCTTCCGTGCAGAAGCAACATATACAGTTGCTGATTCTGAAGATACTCGTGGCAATGTTGGTAATATGTCATACCGTTTAACAGAGGCTTATGGTGGTTCTAACGGTGCTTATGATATTTGGTGGAACAACCGTTCTGACTTTAACCACGATGGCGAATATGCGTTCTTCCTATCATCATCTCGTGATTTCTCTGATATCGGTGGAACAGGCTTCAGTGCTGGTGTAAGTGGTGCTTATGGTGCTGGTGCTAAAGCTGATGGTTACGATGAACTAGTAGAGTACGCATACAGCTTCTTCGCAAACTACGCAATTCAAGCTGGTGCATTAAAAGATGCTAACATTAGCTTCTACTACACTAACTACTACAATGACACTAACGCAAATGATTGGGCTGTTTATTCTAACGGATTCAATGATGAGACCGATTTCAAACTAGCATTAACAATTCCTTTCGGAGTTAAGTAAGTTAGATAAGAAATAGAAAAAGCTGGGCATTTGCCCAGCTTTTTTGCTTTTTAGGAGATATTTATGAAACGTATTATTCCCATTACATTAATTGCTTTTAGTTTAGCTGCATGTACCTCTTCACCGAAAACCGCATCTGAGTTTTGGTATGGTCAAGGGGAGCGCTTTGGAAGTCATGGTTATGCGATAGATAATAATTCATTGGCAGATATTAAAGGAAAGGTTGAGTTTGATGAATCTGCCTATCTTGCTGGATATGAAAAAGGAAAATCAGAGTTTTGTGACCCCTACAAAGCGTTTGAAAAAGGTATCAAAGGAACAAGATACATAGATCAATGTGTGGATATGCCTCAAGAGGTGATGATCAAAGCTGAATGGCAAAGAGGCTGGGATGCATTCATTGGTGCTGACTTCTACAAATTTAGGTAGGCTAAGGAACAGTTTCCCTAAACCTACCCACTGTAATTATTGATGCGTACCACCATATGCCTTACATAGTTCACGGGGCAGTTGTTTTACCGCTCCGTCATTGAATGTGCACTGAACACCTGCACCAAATACTTTTCCTGCGTTGTTTTGCGCAATAGAGACGGGAGCTGAAAAAATAAACACTGAAGTTAGTGCTAAAGTTAAAAGTTTCATATTTTCCATCCTTCATACTTACCAAAAAATAAAATAAATCGCATTTAAACGTCATGCTTAATACTCAAGTATGTATATAGATAATGAAAGATCAAAGTTGTATAAAAATTTTTAATGAAAAATAACAAAAGTTAATTTCAATATACCAATCAGTAACTTATTGATTCGTGGTGTCTGGAAGTGTCAATAAATAGAAGGTATTTCCTTTATTGAAAATAAAACGCTTATAAATGGCAGACTTTATTTTCTTAAATTATATTTGTTATGCATGGACGGAGGAACGGTGTATTATTTCTTCTTGCCTCAAAGGCATTAAAGGTCCATAAATGCATAAAGTGTAACTGGTTATTAGAGTAATATCATGAACATAAGTGAAGCGGCTAAACTTACTAACTTATCAACGAAATCTATTCGTCTTTACGAAGACAAAGGGGTTATCACTGCGCCTTTCCGCTCGGAAAATGGTTATAGAAGTTATGATAAGAAGCAGATTAAAGAGCTTGGGATAGTTGCTAAAGCAAGAAGCGCTGGTTTTTCGCTTGATGAGTGCCGTGCGCTTGTTGAATTAGCTGACAATCCTTGTCGAGAAAGTGCCGACGTTAAAGCAAAAGCGCAAAGCAAACTAAACGAAGTGAACAGAAAAATAGAAGATCTATTGGTAATTCAGAAGACATTAAAAGAGTGGGTTGAACAATGCCCCGGTGACTCAAATAGCCATTGCCCGATCATTGACTCACTTGTAGAGAAAAAGCCATAAGTAGGTTACTTATGGCTTTAATAAGGAATGCTTCAACTACTCTTTAGTTGGAGTAATCGTTAATACTATGCCATCTACAGCAGTGACGATCACCTCTGTGCCTGCTTCTAAGTCGTGGGCAGTAACCGCTGACCATGTAGTGTCACCTAAACGGATACGACACTTGCCTTTTTGAATGTCAGTATCGATTCGAGCTATTTGACCTACCAGTTGCTTTTCTCTTTGGTTTAACTCTCGCCCTGCATCCGATTGCTTGTCATTCGAGAGTTGTCTTCTCCACCACAACCAAGTCGTGATAAGTGAGAAGCTTGCAAAGGACAGCCATTGCATCTGCCAACCAATTGGTAGAGCACCCAAAAGTGCACCGACCAACATGGCAGATATGCCTATCCATAAAAAGTAACCAGCGGTTCCAACCAGTTCAAGTGCAAGCAGTGCTAGACCAAATGCCAGCCAGTGCCAGTGGTTTACTTGTTCTAGTAATTCGACCATAAGTTAGTCCTTACTACCTTTGTCATTCTTATGTGCAAACATCTCTGCAATACCAGCCACAGAACCCATTAGGCCTGTTGCTTCAAGCGGTAGCATGATGATCTTGCCGTTTTCTGCTTGGCCAATTGATTTCAGTGCGTCGGTGTAGCCTTGTGCAATAAAGTAATTTACAGCTTGCATGTCGCCTTGAGCAATCGCCGTCGATACCATTTCTGTCGCTTTCGCTTCTGCTTCTGCAGCACGTTCACGAGCTTCGGCTTGAAGTATTGCAGCTTGTTTTTCACCTTCCGCTTTCAGGATTTCTGACTGCTTGTGACCTTCTGCTTTTAGGATCTCTGCTTGTCTTACGCCTTCTGCTTCTAAGATATCAGCACGTTTGTTTCGTTCTGCCTTCATCTGAGCATTCATTGCAGCGGTAAGATCGGCTGGCGGTTGTACGTCTTTAATCTCAATACGCGTAACTTTTACGCCCCAAGGATTAGTTGCTTCATCGACGATGTTAAGCAATTTGGTATTGATCATGTCACGCTGGCTGAGCATTTCATCCAGCTCCATCGAGCCAAGTACAGTACGGATATTGGTGAGGGTTAAGTTACGGATCGCGTGCTCAAGGTCATTTACTTCATAAGCTGCTTTAGGGGCGTCGATAACCTGAACAAAACACACCGCATCAATAACTACGTTCGCGTTGTCTTTAGAGATGACTTCTTGTGCTGGGATGTCGAGTACACGCTCCATCATGCTGATGCGCTGTCCAACTTTATCAATAAATGGAATGATTAAGTTAAGACCCGGTTTGAGAGTATGTGTGTATCGTCCGAAGCGTTCAACGGTCCAGTTGTTGCCTTGTGGAACGGTTTTTACACCAGCGAAGATAAATAACAGTGCGACGGCAGTAAAGACGCCAATAGTAATCAAGGTATCAATAGGCATACAAAGTCCTTTGCAAGTTTAAGTTTTTGAATGTTTATTACTCATACTGGCGCATATTTAAAGGCGGGGCAAATTTATAAATGAGAAATGGGCCATAAAACATTGATTTTATGGCCCATTGTGATGTTTTACATTCGAAAATCTAATAGGTGGATTTGATTGAATTTAGATTTGATAGTTAACTTACGACTCAGCTGTTACAGAACCTGACTAGTAAAGCAGAGAGTACAACTGTCGACGGTATTTACTCGCAACCGCGTTACCTTGTCCAAGCGCACTCAAGATATCCATGAATTCTTTCTTCATGTCACCATCGAGAGTATTAAGATCTTTTGCTAGGAAAGACCACAGTAGATCCATTGCTTCTTCGCTACGGTTCATTTGGTGGTATTGCAGTGCTAATTCAGAGGCCGTTTTAGCATCGCTTGGGTTTTGCTGAAGAGCGGATTCTAGGGCTTGAATCTCAGGGCTGTCTGCTGCCTGTTTATGAAGTTCAAGCTTCGCAACTAAGCCTTTGTAGTAATTATCTTGGTACTCAAGAGGGATGGTTGCTAGCTGAGTTTCAGCAAGGTCAAACTGTTGTGTTTCTAACAAACACTCTGCTATCGCCAGTCTTACTTCACCTTTGCTTGTAAGCTCAGAAGGAAGTTGCTGCATTGCCGCTAGAGCTTGAGTGTGATCGCCTGCTTGCATTAACTCAAGAGCTTGGCGCAGCGCGAGTTCATCTTGACTAGGAAGGTGTTTGCTTAGCATCTCTACAATCGCGTCTAAGCTTTGAGGACCACCCAGTCCATCGACAGGTTGACCGTTAACAAACAGTGCAATCGTAGGCAGTGCTTGAACACCAAACTGGCTAGCAATCGCTTGTTCTTGCTCGCAATTCAGTAGGGCCAAAGTAAAAGCACCGTTGTATTGCTGAGTTAATGTTTGGAGTTCAGGAATGACTTGGGCGCTCTCTTGGTTCATTGGTGCCCAAAAATGGATGAGTACAGGGGTCTGCATCGAACCTTCTAATACTTGACGAAAGTTCTGCTCATTAAGTTCAACAATATGCGGAGATTGCATTTACGTTCCTTGAGGTTTGTTTTGTGGATACGTTGCAAATATGGGGTGAGAAGTCGGTAACTTCAAGATCTAACTCAGTTATCTCAGATAAAAAGCGCTAAAAATAGAAAAACGCCATGCTTCGATGTTGATAGAGTTGTTATCTCAACACGGAAGACACAGCGTTCTCATTGAGGTGGCCAGTGAGGTATTACTTAAGATATTCAAAACAGAATAAACAACGTAATAGCCAAACTCACACCTACCCAATTAAGGCGGTTTAAAGTCATGAAATATCCAGAAGTAGCTTCATCAATTGGGAATAATTGATGAGATAGCCTAAATCATGACATCTTATTGTTACGAATAAATTACATCGTTACATTAAAGTTTGCGACTGTGCATTCAAAGTTACTCATTTATGCTGCTTTTCTTAAAATAGGGTCTAGCAAGCGGCTTGGTAGGAGTCTTTTTAACACAGCGAATACCTTGGTTGGTGTCGTAACTCGGTACCTTAACTTAGGTTTATCGGCAGTCAGCGCATGAAAAACGGGTTCAATGCAGCTTGCAGCAGGCAGGACAAAAGCGTTGTTCGACGACTCTTTTTCAAGTCGGTCTTTTTGCTGTTGGTAAGCTTCTTGGTGGACACTGCCAGAAATGTTGATCCATTTATTGAACGCTTTCAGGGCGTTGGCTCTAAACTGGGTTTCGATAGGGCCGGGCTGAAGTAATGAAATGTGTATACCGCTGCCATGTAGTTCTAAACGTAGAGTATCAGTCCAACCTTCAATAGCGAACTTTGAAGCGTTGTAGGCGCCGCGATATTTCATAGCGGCGAAGCCTAACACTGAACTGTTTTGTACGATTCGGCCTTCGCCACGTTCACGCATATGCGGAAGGATCTGACAAACAAGATGGTGCCAGCCGAAGAAGTTGGTTTCGAATTGCTCTCTGAGGCCTTGAGTCGGTAAGTCTTCTAGCGCCCCCGCTTGGCCGTAAGCACCGTTGTTGAATAATCCATACAACCCGTCAGGTGCGAGTTCAATCGCAAGCTTGGCACCATTTTCAATACTTTCTTGGTTGGAAAGATCGAGTTGAATGCAGGTGAGACCTTCATCTTGAAGGCGTTGAACATCTTGTGGTTCACGACAAGATGCAATGACATGAAAGCCGCGCTTTTGAAGTGCATGGGCACATGTATAGCCAATACCTGTTGAGCAACCGGTAATAAGAATCGACTTGTTCACACTTAATCCTTTATTAGAGTCTCTATCGCTCTAGGGTAAAGAATTAGTCTTGATGTTGTAACAAGTTTTTTAATGCAGGTTCGATCCTAGAGTAACTAAAGTTGAATCCCGTTTCAGTGAGCTTCTTCGGTTTGGATCGAATGCTGTCAAATAGCAAACAAGATGATTCTCCCATCAGAAGCGACATAGCCCATTTCGGAGTGAACAAGAAATGCGGTCGGCGTAGTTGCTTGGCTAGTGTGCTGCTGAACAGTTTATTGGTGACAGGGTGCGGAGCACACATATTAAACTCCCCTTGAGCGTGAGGAATCGACAATAAGTGGTTAATGGCTCTCACCATATCAAGCATGTGAATCCAAGGCATGTATTGTTCCCCAGAGCCTAATGGGCCGCCTACTCCGAGCTTGTACGGCATAAGCATCTTCTTGAGTGCACCGCCATTTTCTCCCAATACAATCCCCGTTCTGAGTAGTATCACTCGCGTGTTATCTGATTGAGCTCTCTTAGCTATCTCTTCCCAGTGAGCACACACTTTATGAGGAAAGCTTTCATCCTCCACTCGTAATGATTCATCAAACGGATGTTGTTGTTGGTCACCATAGTAACCTACGGCTGACCCGCTAATAAAAGCTTGTGGTGGGTTGCTACTGGCCTGAATTAATTCGACCAGTTTTTCAGTGATGTGCCAGCGACTATTACAGATCCTCTCTTTTTGCTCTGTACTCCAACGCTTATCTGCAATCGGTTCACCTGCGAGGTTGACTACAACGTCAAAATCATTGAGATCACTGAGCTCATCAAGGGATTGAATGTAATGAAGATTGTTCTGGTTGAGGTGATTTAGGTTTTGTTTCGCATTTTCAGGACTCCGCGTCAGCAATGTTACGTCGTCAGTGTTCCAACTCTTGACCAATTCAGAGCCAATAAATCCAGTACCACCCGTTAACAATATCTTCATACCAATCTCCCTATTAAACATAATTATAGACACGGCTTGTTTTTAATCGCCAATCAATACGAAAAAATCACTATAACGATCAGTTGGTTTCAATAGTGTGATCCCCAAATTACGCCTTTTTAAATTTAAGAATGAGTGAAATAAAATTCATTTGGCTAGGAAGTATACCGCTATCACACTTATGGGTTTTACTCGGATATGTTACCAACTGCGTAATACTTATCACATAAGGAATGATAAGGATTTGCCATGATTATTAGTAACTCATAATCAGCGACAAGGAATTGCGATGACGGCGGTGCTTGCTTTGTTTCGAGCCATGTTAGGTAGCCTGAGAGATCTATTGCCGATCGTGGCGGTGATCGCTTTTTTCCAGCTTGCTGTCTTGCAAGAGCCACTTCCTCATCTGTTATCAATTCTAACTGGCTTAGTGCTGGTGGTGTTTGGTCTGACTTTCTTTATCTTTGGCCTTGAAATGGGGTTGTTCCCGATTGGCGAATCGATGGCTCAAGCTTTTGCGCGAAAGGGCAGTGTGTTCTGGCTATTGACCTTCGCTTTCTGTTTAGGTTTTGGTACCACCATTGCCGAACCTGCGTTAACCGCAGTGGCGGCCGAAGCCGCGGAAGTGGCCGCCGAGGGAGGCGTCATCCCTAATACGTTAGATGAAATGGAAGAATATGCAGATGGTCTGCGTTTCACCGTAGCATTGTCTGTCGGTATCGCTATTTTACTTGGGGTGCTGCGAATCTTAAAAGGTTGGCCAATTCAGTACATGATCATCGGTGGCTATATTGGAGTTGTGGTGCTTACTGCATTTGCTCCGGAAAACATTATTGGGATTGCGTATGACTCTGGTGGAGTGACAACATCGACGATCACCGTTCCGTTAGTGACGGCATTAGGAGTGGGGTTAGCCTCGGCGATTAAAGGACGAAATCCTATGATTGATGGCTTTGGATTGATTGCATTTGCTTCGTTGTTGCCGATGATGTTTGTCATGGTTTATGGGATGGTGGTGACATGATCAGTGTTCAGCAATTTGTCGACACCTTTGTAGGTACCGTGGTGGATGTAATTCCGATTGCGGTGATCATCTTTGGTTTTCAGTTGGCGGTATTACGTAAGCCTGTGAACAATTTAGCTAAGGTGCTGATTGGTTTCTTTTACGTCATCCTTGGTTTGTCTCTTTTCTTGATGGGATTGGAACTTGCACTGTTTCCCTTGGGAGAGACGATGGCCATGCAACTGACCGAGCCAAGTTTCCTGACTGAGTTTAAGGTCAGCTCTGGCCTTACGTTGGTTTGGTTTGACTATTATTGGGTTTATCTTTTTGCATTCTGTATTGGTTTTAGCACCACAATCGCCGAGCCTTCGTTGATTGCTGTGGCAATTAAGGCGAATCAAGTCTCGGGCGGTAGTATCAGTGTTAATGGGCTGAGAATCGCCGTGGCATTGGGTGTCGCTATTGGTATCTCGCTTGGAAGCTATCGGATTGTTGCTGGAGACCCGATCCATTACTACATCATTTTTGGTTATGTCGTCGTGGTCATTCAAACCTTTTACGCCCCAAAACTCATTATTCCATTGGCCTATGACTCGGGCGGTGTAACCACATCAACGGTGACAGTCCCTTTGGTGACAGCGCTCGGGCTTGGGCTTGCTTCAACCGTACCAGGAAGAAACCCTGTCATTGATGGTTTTGGATTGATCGCTTTTGCCAGCTTATTTCCCATTATTTCAGTGATGAGCTATGCCCAAATAACACAATGGTTAAACCGTTTACACACCTCTAAGGAGAGCAAAGATGCGCTTTAAACTTATCTTAGCGTTTGTAGAAGAGAGCAAGACAGACAGTGTGCTCGATGCCGCGCGTGATGCGGGCGCAACCGGAGCAACCGTGATTAATAATGCCAGAGGGCAGGGCTTAAACCAAAAAACCACCTTCTTTGGCTTAACGTTAGAGGTGCAAAAAGATGTGTTGCTGTTTGTCGTCGAGGAGCATCTAGCAAGGCATATTCTCGAAAGAATTAGTGACGTGGGTGAGTTTGACCAAGAATCGGGACAAGGTATAGCAGTGCAGATTGATGTCGAAGATGCAGTCGGGGTAGCACACCAGGTCGAGACATTAACTAAGGTTGTGGAGGATGAACTATGAATACCAATGACAAGATTCGAGTCAGTGACGTGATGGCAAATACCTATGTGATTATTGATGGGCTAACCACAGTGTTAGAAGCGATAGAGATGGCTAAGAAGCATAAAGTGAAAGCCATCATTGTCGATAAGCGCCACGAAGGTGACGAATACGGCATCGTATTGATGAATGATATTGCTAAGAAAGTACTGGCTAAGAACCGTTCTCCGAAGCGAACCAATGTTTATGAGATCATGACCAAGCCAGCGCTAAGCGTGTCTGCTGAGATGAACGTAAAATACTGCGCTCGCCTATTTGAACGCTTTGGTATCAGTCGTGCGCCAGTCGTTTGTGACAACAAGATAGTCGGTATGGTTAGTTACAATAATATCGTAATCAACGGTATGGCGAGAGATGACGTGTAGCATTTTGATACGTACAATAGGCTGATAAATTTTATGGAGAAGTACGTGTGAAATTATTTTTTGCTTCAGACCTACACGGTTCGCTGCCAGCAACAGAAAAAGTATTAGAGCTATACCAAGCCTCTGGTGCACAATATTTGGTTCTATTGGGTGATATTCTGAATCATGGTCCAAGAAACCCGATCCCAGAGGGATACAACCCGCCGGCGGTTGCAGATAAGTTGAATGCGTTTTCTCAAGAGATCATTGCCGTTCGTGGTAACTGCGATAGCGAAGTGGATCAGATGTTGTTGTCTTTTCCAATGATGATGGATTACTCGTGGGTGCTATTAGAATCAGGCCAACGTATCTTCCTAACCCATGGTCATTTGTACAATACCAATAAACGCCCTGCGCTGAAGGCAGGCGATATTATTGCACACGGCCATACTCATATCCCAGTTGCTGAATACCAAGATAATATCTTTATCTTTAACCCTAGTTCGGTGACATTCCCACGAGATGGCCACGCAGCGAGCTATGGTATCTATGAAAACAATACCTTCAAAGTTATTAGCCTTGAAGGTGATGTTCTCGTGAGTGGCCAGCTTTAAACCATTGGATCGGCGGTTAAAGGGCTTATTTTGAGTCTACGTGGCCGAGGTCTCTGTCTGGAGCAATGATATTTCGCACTCTTTGTTTCAGAACTTTCGCCTCAGGAAAGCCGCCATCTGCTTTTCTTTCCCAGATTTGCACACCATTGCAAAAGATTTCGAACCTGCCTCCTGTGTCTGGATGTAAACTGACTTGTTCAATTTCTTCACTGAAGGTATGCAGTAGCTCTTGGCATAACCAACTAGAACGAAGCATCCAATTGCATTGACGGCAATAGTGTATGGTGATTGTTGCTCTAGTGATAGGGGAAGCTGTTTGATCTGACTCTGTACTCATGGGTAATCCTTTTAAATGCGAGTAAATTCTTAATACCAATATCACTGTATCAATGAAAAAACAGATGCTAAGGGTAATAAAAAAGGAGCATCATGCTCCTTTTTTATTACTATGCCGTAAAGAGCTATTCGATTTTAGTTCGAAAACAATACGGTAGAACCATGATTTAAGCTAGTCAGTAACAGTGCCTTCGGGTTAACAATGTCTATGCGGCGGCTTTGCTCTGCGTCCATCTTAATGACTTGAGTGATAAGCTCTAGTTGCTCTTCTGAAAAGTCTTGGCGCTGAGCCGAAGTCACATCTTTAAACTCTGTTGGCGAAACCAGTAAGTAGTTATCGTTAATATCCCACTGACCCGTTTCAGAGATGTTGATGACATTCGCAGGCTCAGTTTGATTACCGTAAAGTCTAACCACTGACATTCTCAAATATGTACCATTTGGCAGGTACTTCGCATTCGATGATAGTTCAACTCTACGAAGTGGGCCGATTGAGTCAGCTTGCTTGTTATCGCTAATCAGCGTCACCATCTTAGATTGCCATTCATGCTGAGTGAGCAAGCGCTCTACTTTTGCATCGCTGCCCCAATACAACCAACCACTCAAAAATGCAGATAGAACCAGTAAAATAATCGATACTTTTAATTTCATGTTACTGACCACCGTTACAAATGTCGTTTACATCCGACTGGTTTGCGTAAATTCTTAGAGTTACATTTTCGCTTGAGTATTCTTGCGGGTGAATGTAGTTGAGGGCAAGGTTATTGGTTTGCCCACCTGTTGCAATCACTTCAGTCGGCTTTAGCATGCCAGTGTGATTCGTGTTGTAACGTAATACACACTTCTCTATCGCTGGCAGCCAACTGCTAAGATCTGGGTGGTTAATCGGTGATTGAACCTTTACGCCATCTATTTCAGCCAATGTTTTGAACTCGGACTCTGCCGGGTTGGTAAACGTCAAAACGAGAATTGGCATGATGAAAGCGGCAAGCAGTAACCAAAATGTTAGCCACTTATTGGTGTTTTTAGCGGGAGCCGTAACAGGAGCGGTTGCTGGTTCTAGTTCTACCTTGGTCTCTTGAACTTTTGCAATTGGCTCTGATTCAACCGTTTCAGTGATCGTTTCTTCAGTCGCTGCAGGCGTTGCAAACGTCAAGATAGGTTCTACGTCATTTTCGGTAATTTCAGCAGCTACTGGCTGATCATTTGATGAAAGTGGGGCAGAGCGCTCAACGGTTGCAATAAATTGATAACCGCGTTTAGGCACGGTCTTTACGAATTCTGGAGATTTGGTCGAATCTTTCAGCATCTTTCTTAGTGTCGATACTGCTTGCGTTAAGCTAGAGTCATCAACCTCAAAGCCTTGGTCTCGCCAAACATACTCGTGTAATTCATTACGAGTGATAACTTCATTGGGTCTTTCTGACAGCATCAG
Organism: Vibrio sp. 10N.286.55.E10; assembly: GCF_002872555.1. Taxonomy (NCBI): domain Bacteria; kingdom Pseudomonadati; phylum Pseudomonadota; class Gammaproteobacteria; order Vibrionales; family Vibrionaceae; genus Vibrio; species Vibrio sp. 10N.286.55.E10. The sequence goes on along the minus strand of NZ_MCSD01000008.1, from coordinate 147,791 downwards.
GAGAATGCGGCTTTCATTGCTGCCAAGGCGTACGACTTCGCCGTCGCTCATTTGGTCAACAAGTGAGTTGCTGTTTGGATCGAAGACAAACCGCTGTGCGAGAATAAACTTTGTGCCGATATTGCTCATTGAATTCTTCTACTTTTGGATGATTTGGGGTGCGAAATAGACAAATCTCAGGTGAAGTTCAGTTAATTCTTCACCAAATCATGGCTTCTTTTATGTTCTTTTATATTTATCAGACTCAAGGATAATAAAAACAGATCAAAAAAACAGTGTTTTTATGATTTTTGACCTTGAATTTACATTTGTCATCCTCATGTTAATGAACATAAGAGTGGCATCAAGTGTTACTCCCCCTATGGTTATTCAACATAAAGTATAGATGTTTTGGAGTAAAAATGAGCGAAACGGCAACGCAAAATAAAGAGACTCGTGGCTTTCAATCTGAAGTAAAACAACTACTTCATCTAATGATTCACTCACTGTATTCAAATAAGGAAATCTTCCTACGTGAGCTGATCTCTAACGCATCTGACGCGGCTGACAAGCTTCGTTTTCAAGCTCTATCTAATGGTGACCTTTACCAAGGTGATGCTGATTTAGGTGTGAAACTTTCATTCAATGCTGAAGCAAACACCTTAACGATTTCTGATAACGGTATCGGCATGAGCCGTGACAATGTTATTGAGCATTTAGGTACGATTGCTAAATCAGGCACTGCAGATTTTTTCTCAAAGCTATCTGAAGACCAAAGCAAAGACTCTCAATTGATTGGTCAATTTGGTGTTGGTTTCTATTCTGCGTTTATCGTTGCTGACGCGGTAACGGTTCGCACTCGTGCAGCTGGCCTAGAAAACAATGAAGCCGTTCAATGGCACTCTGCTGGCGAAGGCGATTACACCATCGAGGACATCACCAAAGAATCTCGCGGTACTGACATCATTCTTCATATGCGTGAAGACGGTAAAGAGTTCTTAAACGAATGGCGTCTGCGTGAAGTGATTGGTAAGTACTCTGATCACATCGGCATTCCTGTTTCTATCTTCACAGCAGTGAAAGATGACGAAGGTAAAGACACCGAAGAGAAGCATTGGGAACAGATTAACAAGGCGCAAGCGCTTTGGACTCGTAACAAATCTGATATCGAGAAAGAAGAGTACCAAGAGTTCTACAAGCACGTATCTCACGACTTTGCTGATCCACTAACGTGGAGCCACAACAAGGTTGAAGGTAAGAACGACTACACAAGCTTGCTTTACATCCCAGCGAAAGCACCTTGGGACATGATGAACCGTGACCACAAGAGTGGCTTGAAACTTTACGTGCAGCGTGTATTCATCATGGATGACGCAGAGCAGTTCATGCCATCTTACATGCGTTTCGTTCGCGGTCTGATTGACTCAAACGATCTGCCATTGAACGTGTCTCGTGAAATCCTGCAAGACAACAAGGTAACTCAGTCTCTTCGTGGCGCATGTACCAAGCGTGTACTAACTATGCTTGAGCGCATGGCAAAGAATGACAATGACAAGTACCTAGAGTTTTGGAAAGAGTTCGGCCTAGTATTGAAGGAAGGCCCAGCTGAAGACATGGCGAATAAAGAGAAGATCGCTGGTCTACTCCGTTTCTCGTCAACGGAAGTGGATTCTGCTGAACAAACCATCAGCCTTGAATCTTACGTTGAACGCATGAAAGAAGGCCAAGATAAGATTTACTACCTAACAGCGGATAGCTACGCTGCAGCTAAGAACAGCCCACACTTGGAGCAGTTCAAAGCGAAAGGTATTGAAGTGGTTCTAATGTACGATCGCATTGATGAGTACGTAATGAACTATCTAACTGACTTTGATGGCAAACAATTCCAATCGATCACAAAAGCAGGCTTAGATCTAAGCAAGTTTGAAGGTGAAGAAGAGAAAGAGAAGCAGAAAGAGACTGAAGAAGAGTTCAAGTCTGTTGTAGAGCGCACTCAATCTTACCTAGGTGGTCGTGTTAAAGAAGTTCGTACGACCTTCAAGCTAGCAACAACACCTGCGGTTGTAGTAACGGACGACTTCGAAATGGGCACGCAAATGGCTAAGCTTCTTGAAGCTGCTGGTCAAGCTGCGCCTGAAGTGAAGTACATCTTCGAGATTAACCCTGAGCACGCTCTGGTTAAACAAATGGCCGATGAAGCAGACGAGCAAGCGTTTGGTCGTTGGGTTGAGTTGCTACTTGGGCAAGCGATGCTAGCTGAAAAGGGCTCAATGGAAGATCCGTCACAATTCTTGGGTGCAATCAACGAGCTACTGACAAAGCGTTAGTCTTTCGACTTTAGGTTAAGCCAAAAATTGTAATAAAAAGCTCGCAAATGCGGGCTTTTTTTATGAACGTCGCTGAAAATCTATTAAACGTGGTCAACGTCACCGTTATCGTCACAACAAATGTTGCCGATACATTCTTTAGTCGTAAATTCAGCCAAATTGAATATTAATGTGATAGAATGCTCGACCTAATCAGCTGGAGCTAGGAACCAATTTCTTCCAGTTGTATGATTTTTAAACGTTATACCGAAACTTACCGTTTTGCTTCTGTTTACAGTTTTGCTTAACCTCAGCTGTTACCTAACTTTTCCTGTTTATCTTAAATATGAACGAGGAAGGTGGGATAGTGAGCTTCGGTATAAATCATAATTTTATAAGAGGATTAAACATGCGCATCATTCTTCTAGGTGCTCCTGGCGCGGGTAAAGGTACTCAAGCTAACTTCATCATGAACAAATTTGGTATCCCTCAAATTTCAACTGGTGACATGCTACGTGCTGCTATCAAAGCGGGTACTGAGCTTGGTAAGCAAGCAAAATCAGTAATCGACGCTGGTCAGCTAGTTTCTGATGAAATTATCCTTGGTCTTATCAAAGAGCGTATCGCTCAAGATGACTGTGAGAAAGGTTTCCTACTAGACGGTTTCCCACGCACAATCCCACAAGCTGATGGCCTAAAAGAAATGGGCATCGCTGTTGATTACGTTGTTGAATTCGACGTTGCTGACGATGTGATTGTTGAGCGTATGGCTGGTCGTCGTGCTCACCTTCCTTCAGGCCGTACATACCACACTGTGTACAACCCGCCTAAAGAAGAAGGCAAAGATGACGTAACTGGCGAAGAGCTAGTTGTACGTGATGACGACAAAGAAGAAACCGTTCGTGCACGTCTAGGCGTATACCACGATCAAACAGCTCCGCTAATCTCTTACTACGGTAAAGAAGCTGAAGCAGGCAACACTCAGTACCTTAAGTTTGACGGTACTAAGCAAGTTGCTGAAGTTAGTGCAGAACTTGAGAAAGCACTAGCATAATTGGCTAACAGCCAGTTTTAGAATTTGATATATTGGAAGCGACCTTAAGGGTCGCTTTTTTTGTTTCAGTTTTTAGTACGATACCAATCTAGATAATTCGATTACACACCATTCAAGATGAAACCGTTTTTGATGAAGGTGGCTCACAATCGAGAGTAGATGTTGCGATATCCCATTTAAAGAATGATTATTCAGACATTTAGTGGGAACCAATGATCTTAAACTTATGCAGATTAGTATATTACTTTCCAGAAAATCACATATTGGTCTCAGGTATCTATGGAAAATAATAAAAAGCAGGGCGTTTTACTGGTGAACTTAGGAACACCAGATTCGGCGACCCCAGCTGGCGTTCGTCGATTTTTGAGTGAATTCTTACACGACAAGCGAGTAGTAAACCTAACCCGTTGGCTTTGGTGCCCAATCTTGCACGGGGTGATTTTACCGATTCGAGCACCCAAAGTAGCCAAGTTGTATCAATCTGTCTGGATGGATGAAGGCTCACCACTGCTTGTGTATTCTCAAAGACAAGCTGAAAAGCTCCAGAAGAAACTAGAGATGCCGGTTGCACTGGGTATGACCTATGGTAACCCAAGCATTAAGACTGGTGTTGAGCAACTGATGGACCAGGGCGTTGAGGACATCATCGTACTGCCTTTATATCCTCAGTACTCTGGCACAACCACAGCGGCAGTTTCTGATGGTTTAACCAAAGCCTTTAAACAGATGCCAGTTATCCCAAGCTATCGCTTTATTCGTGACTACTACTCACACCCTAGCTATGCCAAAGCATTGGCTGAAAGCGTTCGTAGCCATTGGGAACAAAATGGCAGAGCCGATCACTTGGTTTGTTCGTTCCACGGTATTCCGAAGCGCTTAGCTGATGAAGGCGATATCTACCCACAGCATTGTGAAGCAACGACAAAGCTGCTTGCTGCTGAGCTAGGTTTATCTGAAGAAGACATCACCATGACCTACCAATCGCGATTTGGTCGAGAGGAGTGGTTGAAGCCATACACTGACGAGACACTTGAATCACTGCCAAGCAAAGGTATCAAGAAGATCGACATCATGGCACCTGCATTTTCGGTTGACTGTTTGGAAACGTTAGAAGAGATTTCAGACCAGTGTAAAGATACTTTCATTGACGCTGGTGGTTCGGACTTTAGCTACATTATGTGTTTGAACGACAGAGACTCGCACATCGATATGATGGCAGAGTTAGTCGCTCTATATCGCTAACAGCTGCTGAGCCTTGATTACGTCTTATCGCATAAATAACAAAAGGGCTGCTCATTGAGCAGCCCTTTTTGAACTTGAAGTTTCTTCTTGAAATAGCTCTAGATATTAAGCAACAGACGTTTCTGCTGTCTCAGCTTTTGGCTCTGCTTCAAGCGTCATGTTGGTTTCTACACCATGCATCCAGGATACAAGCTTACCAGCACAAAGAAGCAATAATACGCCACTAATTGTTGCTGTAATCGCGATACCACCAAAGATAGACATCGCGCCAAGCTCACCAACGTGAGAACCCACTAGGCCTGCTACGTAGTTTGCAACCGCATTGAAGCCAAACCAAGCACCCATCATTAGTGATGCTAAACGAAGTGGAGCTAGCTTAGTGACCAACGACAGGCCAATAGGCGATAAACAAAGCTCACCAAGTGTATGGAAGAAGAAGGCACCTACTAGCCATAACATCGATGTTTTCACTGTTAGGTCACCACCTTGCTCCATTACCGCACCCATCATGCACACAAAGCCAAGTGCTAAGAAAAACAGCGCCATCGCAAACTTAACAGGTGAGTTTGGCTCACGCTTACCCAGTTTCACCCAGAACGCAGCAATGATTGGAGCAAGTGTAATGATGAAGAATGGGTTCAAAGATTGGAACCACGCAGCAGGAACTTCAAAGCCACCAATCATACGGTCAGTATATTGTTGAGTGTAGATGTTCATTAGGCCGCCAGCTTGTTCAAAGCCCGCCCAGAATACAATCACGAACAGACCCATAATCAGAATAACTTTTAGTCTGTCGAATTCTTCTTTAGTTAGTGGCGCTTTCTCTTTCGATTTGTTCAGTTCTTTTGCTCGAGCAGCCGCAGGTACAGAACCGATGTTGCCTAACCAAGATTGAGCCATCGTCATTTGCATGATCAAGCTAATAACCATACCGATACCAGCAGCCAAGAAGCCCGCTTTCCAACCGAATGAATCCACTGCTGCACCGGAAATCAAGCCACCAAGTAGTGCGCCTAAGTTGATGCCCATGTAGAAAATGGTGAAAGCACCATCACGGCGGTTATCACCTTCTTGGTACAAGTCGCCAACCATGGTCGAGATGTTTGGTTTAAACATACCGTTACCACTGATAAGTAGTGCTAAACCAAGGTACAGAGCGTTGACTTGGTCTAAGCCAATAAAGCCGTTAGGTAGAGCCAGTGTGAATTGGCCTAGAGCCATCAATACACCACCAATTAGGATCGATTTACGTTGTCCTAGGTAGTTATCGGCAATCCAGCCACCAATTAATGGTGTGATGTAGACTAAACCTGTGTAGATCCCGTAGAGATCGAGAGCGTCTTTTGTTGACCAACCAAGGCCACCATTAAGAGTGGTATCAGTTAAGAATAAAACAAGAATTGCTCGCATTGCATAGTAGGAGAAACGTTCCCATAGCTCTGTGCTAAATAGTAGAAATAGGCCTCTAGGGTGGCCAAAGATGTTGTGAGTGCTTGGCATAAGTTTTACTAATTTTAGGTATTAAAAGATTTTATAGTCACTTATGTATACAGAGTGGAATAACCATCTGCAATAGGCGTCTTTTATGGTTACGATAACTAATTTTTTATAACTGCATGAAAATAAGGGGTTTTCTATGCAATGTTACCCAGATAATGCGTGCTGCAAACTAATTTTCCAGTTTTGGGCTGGATGCATAGTGAGCTTTTTAAAAGAATTACCGAATAATAAAAGTGAAATGCATTGACTTGTTGTATCATTTTGATCTTCATAGGGTATGGTGTGTTTTATTTATCTGGCATACATACGCTTACAAGAATGCGCCTTTTTATCTGTAAATGATCCCTGTACAATGCTTAACCACTTTTCGGACCTATGACTTTTTGTTGATAAGTTGGTCTGTTACGCATAATTTCTTGCTTATCAGTCTTCATTTTATTAACGGTGATTAAACCGTTTTAGGCTTGTGGTAAAATGTTCAAAAATAGAAAATGGCTAGTAAAATGAAACGTTGGTATTTGCTCTACTGTAAGCGTGGTGATCAAAAACGCGCTCAACAGCACTTAGAGAATCAAGGGGTAGAGTGCTTTTATCCTCAAATAGAAGTCGAAAAGGTGGTGAGAGGGAAAGAAAAGCAGGTCAAAGAGCCGCTGTTTCCATCTTACATCTTTGTTCGCTTTGACTATGAGCAAGGTCCTAGCTTCACGACTGTTCGTTCAACGCGCGGTGTGGTGGACTTTATTAAGTTCGGCGCAAGGCCGCATGAGGTCCAAGGTGACTTGGTTTTTGAACTCAAAGAGTTTGAGAAGTGCTACAGCATCGAAACTGAAGATTGTTGTGTTGAGTTTGAATCTGGGCAGGTGGTTAAGATTCAGAGTGGCCAGTTTGCCGGGGTTGAGGCTATTTTCGATCAGAAAGACGGTGAGGCTCGATCGATTATGTTGGTAAAAATGATCAGCCACGTGGTTCCTATCAGTATTGAGAACGAAGCACTAAAAGCTCACGCATAACTGCAACAATAAAAAATAGGCTTAAAAATAAAAAGGCGCATCATGCGCCTTTTTTAGTCTTTAGGGTTTGTTCAAAACGCTCTAAGCGTTGTAAGCATCGTTGTGAACGGCTTGTACTGCACGGCCCGATGGGTCGACACAGTTTTTGAATGACTCATCCCACTCAATCGCTTTTGCTGATGAACAAGCAACTGAAGGTCCACCTGGTACACACTCTGCCGCAGATTCTAGAGGGAATAGCTCCTCAAAGATTTCACGGTAAGCATAACCTTCCTTGGTTGTTGGCGTGTTGTAAGGGAAACGGAACTTAGCAGCTTCCATTTGTTGATCCGTTACTTTTGCTTCAGCCGTTGCTTTCAATGTATCAATCCAATCGTAGCCAACACCATCAGAGAACTGCTCTTTTTGACGCCATGCGATTGAATCTGGTAGGTAGTCTTCAAAACACTCACGCAGGATGTGTTTCTCCATCTTACCGTTACCACACATCTTGTCTTCAGGGTTCAGGCGCATTGCGACATCGATAAACTCTTTGTCTAAGAATGGTACACGACCTTCAACGCCCCATGCTGCCAATGATTTGTTTGCGCGAGCACAGTCGAACATGCTTAGAGCAAGTAGCTTACGTACTGTTTCTTCGTGGAACTCTTTTGCGTTTGGCGCTTTATGGAAGTAAAGGTAGCCACCAAAGATTTCATCAGCACCTTCACCAGACAATACCATTTTGATGCCCATTGCTTTGATCTTACGAGCAAGTAAGTACATTGGCGTTGATGCACGAATCGTCGTTACATCGTAAGTCTCGATATGGTAGATAACATCACGGATCGCATCTAAGCCTTCCTGAATGGTGTAAGTCATCTCGTGGTGCACAGTACCGATCTTGTCCGCAACTTCACGAGCAGCGATAAGATCTGGTGCGCCTTCAAGGCCAACTGCGAATGAGTGCAGTTGTGGCCACCAAGCTTCAGATTGCTCATCATCTTCGATACGCATTGCAGCAAAGCGTTTAGCGACCGCTGAAGTAATTGATGAATCAAGGCCACCAGATAGAAGTACACCGTAAGGAACGTCAGTCATTAGTTGGCGTTTAACAGCTGCTTCTAGTGCTTCAGTCAGTTCTTCTTTGCTTGTGCTGTTGCCTTGTACCGCAGCGTACTCGTTCCAATCGCGGATATAGTAGCGTTGAGGTTCTGCATCTTTCGAAGAGTAGAAGCTACCAGGAGGGAATTCACTGATCGTCTTACATACTTCAACCAATGCTTTCATCTCTGAAGCAACGTAGTAGTTACCGTGCTCATCGTAACCTTGGTAAAGCGGGATGATACCAATATGGTCGCGGCCCACTAGGTATTCGTCTTTGTCTTCATCGTATAAAACGAAGGCGAAAATACCGTTAAGCTCTTCTAGAAGGTCTGCACCCATCTCTTGGTATAGCGCTAGGATAACTTCACAGTCAGAATCAGTCTGGAACTGGTACTTATCTTCATAACGTGCGCGAAGTTCTTTGTGGTTATAAATCTCACCGTTCACTGCAAGAATGTGCTTTTTGTCTTGGCTGTATAGTGGTTGAGCACCACTGTTCAAGCCAACAATAGCAAGACGTTCATGAGCAAGGATTGCTTTTTCACCTGCATAGATACCAGACCAGTCTGGACCACGATGACGAAGCTTTTTAGACATTTCTAAAGCAATAGGGCGAAGTGCTGCGGCATCACTTTTAATGTCGAGAATGCCAAATACTGAACACATAGAACTTCCTTTTAAATAATTTCCAAATCAACTGCATTCAATTTGCCATTCTGGCTAAAAAAAGCAACCGGATGTGAGCAAAAAAATAATATAAAGGGTGATCTGTTAGAAATTATCTAATTTTTATGTGGTTTTGGTGTGTGGTGTTTAATTGCGGTTGGTTTTTTAAACAAAAACCTCTCAAAAGTGCGAAAAATAGTCAGTTTTGAGAGGTTTAGTTGAACACGGTCTAATACTAGATTTTATTGATATTTGGATTTAACTGTTCGCAAACGTGGCGAGCAAAACCACTACCAGCCTCGCTGTAAATGTTAAATGCCGCATCAACGCCATTCTCTTTCAGTGTTTCGAGTTGATCTGGATATTCAGCAATAGCCGCAATTTGGCCTTTAAAGTTACGTGACTTCAATTGCTCTAAAGCGGTTTGATTACCTTGGTGGTGAGGCATTGCCAAAATCACCAGTTTTACGTTGGCCGTATCTAAGATGCGTTCCCAGAAATCCGGGTCAGTTGCGTCACCAGAAATTACGTTTCTGCCATGGCTTCTGTGGTTGTGCGCAGCTTCTTCACGAACTTCGACACCTAAGCTCACCTTGCCGTAGCGAGAACGTAATTCGTCATAAGCACCAGTACCAATTCGTCCCATACCAAGAATCAGCACTTGGGCACGACCTGGGTCAATTCGCTTATCACGTCGGTGAAGCTTTTCTGACGCATGCTCTTTTAGCCATTTACCTGACTGCTGATAAAGCTTGTGACCAGCTCGGTTTAAAGGTGCTGCGATTAAGAACGACAGTGAAACAGCAATCGCCACAGCCACCAAGATGTCGCCTGACATCCAGCCCATCTTGAAGGCGAGACCACCAACGATGAGGCCAAACTCGCTATAGTTAAACAGTGATAGCGAGGCAAGTAGAGACGTTCGAACACGGAACTTGAAGCGGTTGAGTACCAAGAAGTAGAGAACACCTTTCACTGGCAGCATCAGCAAGAACAAGATTGCGAGCATAAAGCCTTGAATGGTTGGTTGCTCTGACAAACCAATGTTCAAGAAGAAACAGACAAGGAAAAGTTCTTTAAGGTTAAACAGCGACTTTGATAATTCTGAGGCTTTTGGGTGACCAGCAAGTAACATACCTAAAACAAGAGCCCCCAAGTCTGGTTTCACACCAACCAAATGGAATAAACCAGCACCGACGACTAATGCGAAGAAGATGCCTGAAAGAACCAGCATCTCACCGTGACCAACCCAATCGAGCACTTTGTAGAACAGTGGGCGTAATAAGGGTAGGGCAAACAGAGCAATCGCATACCACTCAGGTATTTTGCCCGTAGAAGCCGTTAAGAATACTACGGCGAAGATATCCTGCATGACCAAGATACCAATCGCTAACGTTCCGTAGGTCGCATTCATTTCGCCTTTCTCTTGCAGAGTCTTAACCGCAAATACCGTACTAGAGAATGAAAGAGCAAAACCGAGCAGAACGATCTGTTCTACCGACATGGCAGCTAGCGATGAAATACCTAAGAACTTAAAGCCAAACAGGGCGACGGCGAAAAACAGAGTGGACAAAAGGTTGTGGATTGTCGCGCCAGCCCAGATCTCTTTAGAGAGTAGGGTTTTGATATCGAGCTTTAAGCCGATAGTAAATAGAAGCAGCGTGACACCAAGGTCAGCTAAAGTAATGATGGTGTCATTGGTTTCAAAGCCAAAGGCAAAAAGCCCAAAGCCTGCAACCAAAAAACCAACTAATGGGGGAAGGTGACACTTTAAAGCAATAAATCCTGCGATAAACGCAGTGGATATTAATATAAGTTCCATAACTTGTTGTTGTAGTTCCCTAGCTTAAAAAAACGGGCCGTGTTTATACAAACACGGCCCGCGGAAAATCAGAATTGTTTTTCTCTAGTCTTCGAGAAGCTTCTGCAGTAACACGCCGTTGAGCATGGCGCGCTTAATCATGGCAAAAGCTCCCATCGTAGGATGTTTATCGATCTGTGATGCTACAATAGGCAAGCCGCTATGGAAAGTCGTTAACGACTGATTCTCCACATTGCGCTTAATTGCAGGGAAAACAATCTCTTGTGCCTTGGTAATATCGCCAGCAATGATAACTTTTTGAGGGTTAAATAAGTTAATCGTCATCGCGATAGCCTTACCTAACTGGTTTCCTACTCGAACTAAGCTTTGCTTGGCTAGCTCATCACCATTAATCGCGTGGTCACAAACGTCTTGAATCGTAATATGCTCAAGCTCTGTTAAAGAAGACTCATAGCCTTGTTTAATCAGCTTCTGCACGCGTTCAACGATTGCTGGGTTTGCTGCTACGGTTTCAAGACAACCGAAGTTACCACATTGGCATTGCTCGCCTAGCGGATCGATTTGGATATGGCCAATCTCACCTACGTTGCGGTTGTGACCTAAGAAAACCTGACCATTTACGATAATACCTGCGCCGGTACCACGGTGAACACTCACTAAAATAGAGTCTTGGCTGTCTTTACTTGCACCGAAGTAGTGCTCAGCAAGCGCCATTCCGCGAACATCGTTGCCCACAAAACAAGCGACATGGAATGTGTCGCGAATAATGTCACTTAAAGCCAGGTTATCGATATCCGTGTTTGGCATGTACTCAACAACACCTGTCGTTGGGTTAACCAAGCCTGGAAGCGTGACACCAATAGCAATCAGCTGATCGATCTTTGGTTGGTGTTCAGCAATGAAAGCCTTCAAATTATTAACCAAGCCTTGGGTAAGGTCTGACTGGTCTGAATAATTCAGGTCTTGCTGTTGGAAAGCCAACTCACGACCGCCAAGGTCATGAAGGCTTATTTGAATGTAGTCTCGACCTAAACGCACAGCGACAGAATGAAAAGGTTCTACTTCTGTGGTTAGGGAGATAGCGCGTCTACCGCCAGTAGACGCTTGCTGCGCAACCTCTTTAATTAGGCCGCGCTCTAAAAGTTGGCGGGTAATTTTTGTAACACTTGCCGGTGCGAGTTGGCTTACATCAGCCACTTGTATACGACTGATAGGCCCTTGTTGGTCTATAAGTCGGTATACCGCCGCACTGTTTAGTTGTTTAACTAAGTCTACGTTACCTATTTGTCCGCCATTCATACTTAATTGTGCTCGTATTGTCCGTTAACAACAGTCGCTTTAACGTTAAAGTCTCGGTCAAATACAGCTAGGTTTGCAACCATGCCTTTTTTAATTCGACCTAGCTTGCTTTCTACACCGATAGCCGTAGCTGGGTATAGCGTAGCCATGCGAAGAGCTTCGTCTAAAGCGATACCAGCGTGCTCAACTGTATTCTGAACTGCTTCAATCATAGTCAGAGCTGAGCCGCCCAGTGTGCCGTTTTCATCAACACACTTACCATCACGGTAATATACTTTCTTACCGACAAAAATAAAGTATTCCATGTCAGCACCTGCAGGAGCTGTGGCATCCGTCACTAATACCAACTTTTCTCCCTTGATTTTATGCGCAATTCTGATGTTTGCGTAATCAACGTGGAAACCGTCGGCAATGATCCCAGCGTAAACCTCTGGTGTGTCGTAAATCGCGCCTACAACGCCCGGTTCACGACCGACCATAGGGGTCATTGCATTGAATAGGTGAGTAGCGAACGTGATACCAGATTCGAAACCTTGGCGTGCTTCTGCATAAGTTGCGTTGGTGTGGCCGATAGAAACGACAACGCCAGCTTTGTGCAGGCGTTCAATGTGTTCAGGGTCGTTTAACTCTGGAGCTAATGTAACTTTTGCAACAAGGTCACTGTTGTCACAGATAAGCTCAATCATTTCGTTGTCAGACTTACGAATGTGATCGACGCTGTGGATGCCTTTTTTCGCAACGTTCAAGTACGGACCTTCTAGGTGCAGACCTAAAGATTGGTTTTGGTACTGGTTGTGGTACTCACGAGCTGCCGTAATAACGGCACGCATATCTTCGTCTGAAGAGGTGATAAGCGTTGGTAAGAAGCTAGTACAGCCAGATTTCAGATTTGCTTTGTGCATGATCTGCATGGTTTCTGCAGTGATCTCATCGTTAAGCATTACACCGCCACAACCGTTCAGTTGTAGGTCAATGAAACCTGGACTTAGGTTTGCTCCGTCTAGGTCGCGAACCTCGATTCCCTCTGGCAATTCAGAGATAGGACAGACTTTTTTGATCAGTTCGTTTTCGATTACAACAGCATGATCGGTCAGAACATCACTACCAGTGTAAATTTTACAGTTACTTAGCGCGTACATAGTCAGCTAATCCTTATTTCGTGAGATCTTTTAAATTCGTTCGTTACCTAAATGCGGACTTAGTTTGCGAGCATCATTTACGTAACGATTTATCTTTTATGGGCAAACGGCTTCAATATAGGAAGCTATTTAAGTAGTTGAAAAATATATGAACAACTGATCGTTATTATACATTTAGGTTCATTGTTAATGATTATTCATACGGCAATAGAAGCCCGCAGATACCATCTTTTTACCTAATGATTAGATTTGGATTTTATCTATAAATGTTCATTTTTTTGAATGATAAAATAAGTTTTATGATCTCGCTAGCAAAAACCTCTGGATTTGGTAAAAACTGGTGATTAGGATCACAAATGGTAAGGTTTTAATTTGCGGAGCAAAATTAATTGAATACACTGAATAGGACTAAATTGAGCGACTAAAATAAGTTTCTCAAACGAATTCTAAAAAATCCTATAGGGGGAAACAACTGGTGAATATTCTAGGATATGCACAGAAGCTTGGTAAGGCGTTAATGCTACCAATCGCAACGCTTCCGATTGCGGCGCTTCTTTTACGTTTAGGTCAAGGCGATCTACTTGATATTCCATTCATGGCGCAAGCTGGTGGTGCTATCTTCGGTAACCTACCATTGCTCTTTGGTCTAGGTATCGCGATTGGTCTTTCTAAAGACGGTAACGGCGCAGCAGGTCTTGCTGGTGCAGTTGCTTACTTCGTACTAACTGCTACAGCAACGACAATTAACGCAGACGTTAACATGTCATTCTTCGGCGGTATCTTCGCAGGTATCATCGCAGGTCACTCTTACAACGCTTTCCACGCGACACGCCTTCCAGAGTGGCTGGCTTTCTTCGCGGGTAAACGTTTAGTACCTATCATGGCCGGTCTATTTGCACTTGTTGCGGGTGCTGTGTCTGGTGTGGTTTGGCCTGGTGTTCAATCTGGTCTAGACGCACTGGCTCACGCAGTATCAACGTCTGGCGCTATCGGCCAATTCGTTTACGGTACTCTTAACCGTGCACTTATCCCTGTAGGTCTACACCACGTATTGAACTCATACTTCTGGTTTGGTATGGGTACATGTCAAGAGATCATCGTTGCTGGTCAAGGCGCATTCGCTAACATCACTCAACTTTGTGTTGACCCAGCACTGGCTAAAACTCTAGTTGTTGGCCAAGAGCACACATTCACATTCGCTAACTCTGTAACTCCAGAAATCACTACTGTAGTTAAAGAAGTGACTGAAACTGTTAAATCTGGTGACCTACACCGTTTCTTCGGCGGCGATAAAGGCGCTGGCGTATTCATGAACGGTTTCTTCCCAGTAATGATGTTCGGTCTACCAGGTGCTGCACTTGCAATGTACCTAGCTGCTCCTGCTGAAAAACGTAGCCAAGTTGGTGGCGCACTATTCTCAGTTGCATTCTGTTCATTCCTAACAGGTATCACAGAGCCGCTAGAATTCATGTTCGTATTCCTAGCTCCTGCTCTATACGCAATGCACGCTGTATTTACAGGTCTGTCTCTAGTAGTTGCTAACATGTTTGGTACTCTGCACGGTTTCGGTTTCTCTGCTGGTCTTATCGACTTCGTATTGAACTGGGGTCTAGCAACTAAACCATTCGTACTACTACTAATCGGTCTTGGTTTCGGTGCTCTATACTTCTTCACTTTCTCTTTCGCAATCCGCGCTTTCAACTTGAAATCGCCAGGTCGTGAAGATGATGACGAAGCTGTTGCAGCTCCTGCTGGCGACGCACCAAAGGGCGACCTTGCACGTCAATACCTGAAAGCTCTAGGTGGTCACGACAACCTAACTTCAATCGACGCTTGTATCACTCGTCTACGCCTAACTCTTAAAGACCGCTCTGTCGCTGATGAAGTTGTTCTTAAGAAACTAGGTGCTAAAGGTGTGGTAAAACTAGGTGAAAATAACCTACAGGTTATCCTAGGCCCACTAGCTGAAATCGTAGCTGGCGAAATGAAAGCTATCGGTGCAGGTGAAGACCTATCTGATGTAAAACTTCCATAGTAAAGGAAGTACTTAATTAAGACGTAAAGTTACTCTTAAGTAAGTATCAAATTGAAAGCCTCCCACATGGGAGGCTTTTTTGTGCCTGCTGTTTAAGGCTACTGAACACGGTTCGTTCTATTCTTCATCGAATAGCAGAAATATTCGCAATTAACGGACGGTTCTTATTGTGCAAAGGCAAAGAATTGTGGATGATTAGCAACAATGATCTTTCAATCTTTGACCGGTGCTAAAAGCGACCGTTTTCTTGGGGACGAAAGATAACTTTCTCTGACAATACTAAATACATAGAGGTGCTATAGATGAGTGAAGCTGAGGCTCGTCCATCGAATTTCATTCGCCAAATTATTGATAAAGATTTAGCGGATGGTACACACAGTAGCGTGCATACTCGTTTCCCGCCGGAGCCAAATGGCTACCTGCACATTGGTCACGCTAAATCTATTTGCTTGAACTTTGGTATTGCTCAGGACTACCAGGGACAATGTAATCTTCGTTTCGATGATACAAACCCTGAAAAAGAAGACGTTGAATACGTTGAGTCAATTAAGAATGATGTAAGCTGGTTAGGCTTCGAATGGTCTGGTGATATTTGTTACTCATCAAACTACTTCGATATGCTTTACGCTTATGCTGTGGAATTAATTAATAAAGGCTTAGCGTATGTTGACGAGCTAAGTCCTGATCAAATCCGTGAGTACCGTGGCACGCTAAAAGAGCCAGGTAAAGCGAGCCCATACCGGGACCGCAGCCCTGAAGAGAACCTAGCGTTGTTTGAAAAAATGCGTGACGGTGGCTTTGAAGAAGGTAAAGCGTGTTTGCGTGCTAAGATCGACATGAGCTCTT
Source organism: Vibrio sp. 10N.286.55.E10 (assembly GCF_002872555.1). NCBI lineage: Bacteria > Pseudomonadati > Pseudomonadota > Gammaproteobacteria > Vibrionales > Vibrionaceae > Vibrio > Vibrio sp. 10N.286.55.E10. Next base: position 131,807 of record NZ_MCSD01000008.1, on the reverse strand, counting down.
CGTTCATGGTTATGCGCGATCCTGTTATCTACCGTGTTCGTTTTGCTCACCACCATCAAACAGCTGACAAGTGGTGCATTTACCCAATGTACGACTTTACTCACTGTATCTCTGATGCGCTGGAAGGTATTACGCACTCTATCTGTACGCTTGAATTCCAAGATAACCGTCGTTTGTACGATTGGGTTCTAGATAACATCACGATTGATTGCCAACCTCGTCAGTACGAGTTTAGTCGCCTGAATCTTGAATACACAGTGATGTCTAAGCGTAAGCTGAACCAACTTGTGGTTGAAAACCTAGTTCAAGGTTGGGATGACCCACGTATGCCTACTATTTCTGGCCTGCGTCGTCGTGGTTTTACTTCAAGCTCTATTCGTGAATTCTGTAAGCGTATTGGCGTGACAAAGCAAGAGAACATGATTGAGTTCGGTTCACTTGAGTCTTGCATTCGTGATGATCTGAACGAAAATGCACCTCGTGCAATGGCCGTTCTGGAGCCAGTTAAGATCGTTATCGAAAACTACGAAGCAGATGCAGTAGAAACGTTAACTGTTGCAAACCATCCAAACAAGCCAGAAATGGGCACTCGCGAAGTACCATTTACCCGTGAAGTTTGGATTGAGCGTGATGACTTCCGTGAAGAAGCAAACAAGAAGTACAAGCGTTTGGTTCTAGGCAAAGAAGTTCGTCTACGTGGCGCTTACGTGATCAAAGCTGAACGTATCGAAAAAGATGCAGAAGGCAACATTACGACTATCTTCTGTTCTTACGATAATGAAACACTGGGTAAGAACCCTGCAGATGGCCGCAAAGTGAAAGGCGTTATCCACTGGGTGTCGGCTGATAAAGCGCTACCTGCTGAGATTCGTTTGTACGATCGTTTATTCACAGTGCCAAACCCAGCCGCTGCTGATGACTTCGCTGCAACGTTAAACCCTGAATCACTTGTTACGCTAAACGGTTTTGTTGAACCTAGCCTAGCAGAAGGTGTTGCAGAGCAAGCGTACCAGTTTGAACGTACAGGCTACTTCTGTGTGGATTCGAAAGACTCTAAAGCAGATGCACTAGTCTTCAACCGTACGGTTGGTCTACGTGATACTTGGGGTAAAACTGAAGCTTAATGCTTGAGCATTTAGTTTGTTAAAAACGACCCAATAAAAAACCGGCTTAGAGCCGGTTTTTTTGTGTCTGCGGATATGTGCCTAGAGAGGACGTTGCTAATTTACTCTACTCGCTCAAGTTATATATCATCTGGTCGAGAGTTCGTGATTTCACCAGTGCGGGAGTTATACCAAAATACGTATTCAGCTCTGTCTGGATTTCTATGATGACCTTCAGCTGTGAAGATGTAATAGCAGAGCGCTTGAGCAGTAACAGAATCGCCCTCTTTAGTTAAAAAGGTTAGATTTTGGCGGCGCGATACAAAATCGAATCCATCAAAATTGTCTCGATCGGTTGTAACCGTAAGATCGCTGTTCATAATCGCGTCCCAGATAGCGACACAACCTTGATGGCCTTGACCTATATTGTAGGGCGCGCCCATTGGCGAATTTTTATCAACACCTAAAGGGTAACCCTCATCGTTGATATCTAGCTGTGGGTTACCGTTAGCATCCTCGCCGAAGCCTGGAAGGTCGTTCATTTCTGAATTACCGCCTCCATTCACTAGCCATTTACTATGCGCGAACGTTATCGCAGTTTGAAATTGAGATTGAGAAGCATCAAACAGAGCGATACGGCCATCAGTTTGAATGTTAAGAAAACGGGGAAGGGCAACAACAGCAAGTACGGCGATAATCACCACAACAACCAACATCTCAATTAAAGTAAAAGCCTTAACTAGCGGGATTCTTTTCATGGATACTTTATGGAGCCCTATATAAAAAACGCCGGCCTAAGCCAGCGTTCTGTATTACTTCTTCGCTTTATGGGCGTCTGGATTGCCTTTGCAATCTCCGCTAATGCTTTTGCCGTACAAGTACAAACTGTGGTTTGTCAGTTGCACGTTGTAACGCTGAGCAATCTCTTTCTGTCTTTCTTCGATGATGTCATCAGAGAATTCGATCACTTCGCCACAATCTAAACATACAAGGTGGTCGTGGTGGTGCTGTGTAGAAAGTTCAAATACAGACTTGCCGCCTTCGAAGTGGTGACGAGTTACAATGCCAGCGTCATCGAATTGGTTAAGTACTCGATAAACGGTTGCAAGACCGATTTCTTCACCTAGGTCGATCAGCTTCTTATATAAATCTTCAGCACTAATATGTTGGCAGTCTGGCTGTTGTAATACTTCTAAAATTTTGAGCCGTGGAAGGGTCACTTTAAGACCTGCATCTTTTAGCGCTTGATTATTGTCTGACATATACTTTCCTGTTGATGATCTGCAGCAATTAACAGAATTCAATATTAATACCATTATAGTTTAGTCAGGCATAACAATAAACCACGAACTTCAAAGGGTTACTTACTGACATCACAATCTGTTTTGTAAATTGGAAGTATCTCACTTATAGTGGAGGTACGACCAGTCAAGGTGACGGTGTTTCTGATATGAACATGGAATGTTGTTATGAATAAGCAACTCGCAAAAATATATAAACCCAACATTGTAAAATTTGCTCTTAATATTTGGCCTCCCTTTTGGGGAGCGGGTATTCGAATAGACCACATTAGCGCTGACTTTAGGGTTGTTAAGACGGTACTTAAGCTACGCTGGTGGAATAAGAACGCCAATCGTACTCAATATGGCGGCAGTATCTTTTCTCTTACCGATCCCGTTTACTCATTGATGTTAATGGGAATTTTAGGTGAGCGATATTATGTTTGGGATAAAGAAGCGAGCATTAACTTCATCAAGCCGGGGCAATCGGACTTGTATGCAGATTTTGAGATAAGCCAAGGGCAGCTTGACGATATCTATCGTCAGACACAGCTCGGTGAAAAGTGTTTTCCTGAATTTATTATTCACGTGAAAGATAAGCAGGGTAATGTGGTCTCAGAAATTCAACGCACCCTCTATGTAAGAAAGAAGCCGCAATTTAGAGATGATGATGAAGCATTAGAAGCTGAGTGCTAATTAATAGATTTTAAATAGCAAAAAACCTCCCATAAGGAGGTTTTTTCATATCTACATAATGGTTATTAATTGTAACAATTAACAACCACTAGAGAATTAGTCTTCTAGCTCTGCTAGGCACATCTCTTCGTGGATTTGTTTAACCCAGTTAGATACGCGCTCATCAGTTAGCTCAGGTTGACGGTCTTCATCGATACATAGACCAACGAATTGGCTGTCATCGCCTTCAACTAAACCTTTCGATGCTTCGAATTCGTAGCCTTCAGTTGATGTGTGACCTAGGATAGTACCGCCTTTCGCTTCAACGATGTCACGGATAGTACCCATAGCATCACAGAAGTATTCTGCGTAATCTTCTTGGTCGCCACAACCAAAGATAGCAACAAGCTTAGTTGAGAAATCAATAGCTTCTAGCTCTGGGAAAAAGTCATCCCAATCACATTGTGCTTCGCCGTAGTACCACGTAGGGATACCAAGCAGCAGTAGATCGAAGTTATCGATATCTTCTTTGCTGCTTTTTGCAATGTCTTGAACGTGAACGAGCTGTTTGCTCAATTGCTTTTGAATCATCTTAGCAACAGCTTCAGTGTTACCTGTATCGCTACCAAAGAAGAGACCTACACTTGCCATAGAATCATTACCTTTCATTTTGTCTGTTGTCGGTGTGATAAAGTTCGGAAGAGAATCGTTAGATCCCAGTTCCTTCCCAGCTTAGTTGGATTATCCCTTTGGCGATAAAACCCGCACAGCCAAGGAAAAGTACTAACCATACGATGCGACGACCAAATGGAGGAACATTTCCCTGCTTGAGAACGTCCTTAATTGCCATACCGATTAAAAAGAAAATCGCGGCAAACAGGAGATCTAAACCAACAGATTCAATGATGTTCATGTAGTCGTAAAGCATGGGAACCTTATATACCAATTTTGCTTGGGCGCACTATATCACTGTTGCGAGATAAAGTTAATCTGCAGTGATTACTCAGCTCTCATTTATCGGCATGAAAAAGCGCGCTTAAGCGATGAATTTTCGTATTGCTCTGAGTACTTCAGCTGGCTTTTCTGCGTGTAGCCAATGACCCGTATTGGCAATGACGTGCGCCTTTGCGTTAGAAAATTGCTGCTGAACTGCAGTTTGGTGCTCAGCCGTGAGGTAGTCAGAATCCCCACCTTTTATTAGCAAGGTTTTGACCGAGGTTTTGTCGATCGGTTCCCAACCAATGATGTGAGCGTAGTTTGCAAGTAGTGACGCGACGTTAAAGCGCCACTCCATAATGCCTTGTTCTGACTTGAATAGTGATTTCGTTAAGAACTGGCGAACCCCGTCGATTTCAATATGTTTTGCGAGTACTTTAAGTGCTTCAGAGCGAGATTCTGGTTTTTCTTCTATCACGGCTTGAAGGCCTGCGAATACGTTATCATGGCGACTTTGGGTGTAAGCGACCGGTGCCATGTCCAGTACGATCAGTTTACGTAGCTCTAGGTGTTGGGTGAGTGCCATGGCAACCTTGCCACCCATCGAGTGACCAATCACAGTGACGTCGTCTAACTCGAGATCTTTCAACAGTTGAGAGACATCTTGCGCCATCGCTTGGTAGTCATGAGTGTCACTATGGAAAGATTGGCCGTGGTTACGTAGATCGATACTAAGCACTTGATGATCGGCTTTTAGATCCCTAGCGAGCAAGCCAAGGTTGTCCAGATTACCGAATAATCCATGGATCAAAACAATGGTGTGACCCTCACCTTCAATTTTATAGTTGAGCTGTACTGACATTTTTATCTTATTCATGGTGGGTTTGACGTAGAGTATCCGCGCGGATCTCGCTATAATCCCCCAGAGTTTAAACATTGAGATTGTGAAAAGCGAATGAAAACAATTGAGGTTGATGAGGACCTATACCGTTTTATTGCGGGTCAGACAGAACGTATTGGCGAAAGCGCTTCAGATATTCTGCGCCGCTTGTTACAGGTTGATAGCCAAGGCATGGCTCCGATCGAAGAGATCGTTGAGCCAAAAGGTATCGTTGTTAGCAAAGAGGTAGGCTTTACTCCAGAGAAGTTCGATGGCGTTAAAGAAATGCGCTCACTACTAATATCAGATGAGTTTGCATCACTAAAGAAAGCCATTGATCGTTTCATGCTTGTGTTATCAACACTGCATAAAATCGACCCTTTAAGCTTTTCAGAAGCAACTCAAGTAAAAGGCCGTAAGCGCGTTTACTTTGCAGATAACGAAGCGACGTTGCTAGCAAACGGCAACACGACTAAGCCTAAAGCTATTCCACAAAGTCCTTTTTGGGTTATTACTAATAACAATACAAGCCGAAAAAGACAGATGGTTGAGCAGCTTATGAGCCGCATGAGTTTCCAAGCAGAATTGATAGAAAAAGTAACAGGTTCAATTTAACGAAATCTGATTTAAACCTCATAATATCCATGGATAAGAAGATATTATGAGGTTTTTTTGTTTTTAAATTTTATATATAAGGATGTCGAAAAATGGCTATGCACCCTCGTGCTGGGCAGAAAGCTCAGCAGGAAGATCTTCATAATATCCCGGCTTTAGTTGCTAACTATTTCTTACAGCAACCGGATGCTACGAACCCAGATCATAAAGTACTTTTCGGTACTTCAGGTCACCGCGGTACAGCAGACAAATCAACATTTAACGAAAATCACATTCTAGCAATTGCACAAGCGGTTGCTGAAGTTCGTGCCGAGCAAGGTACAACTGGCCCTCTTTTCTTAGGTAAAGATACTCACGCTCTATCTGAGCCTGCGTTCTCTACGGTTATCGAAGTGCTTGTAGCGAACGGTGTTGAAGTTATTATTCAAGAAAACAACGGCTTTACTCCAACACCGGGTATCTCGCACGCGATTCTTACGCACAACCTAGTGAATGACAAAAAAGCCGACGGCATTGTTATCACGCCTTCACATAACCCACCTCAAGACGGCGGTATTAAATACAACCCGACACACGGTGGCCCAGCTGAAGCTGAATTGACTCAAGCGATTGAAGACCGTGCGAACGTGATCATTGCTGAGCAAATGCAAGGTGTTAAGCGTACGCCTATCGCACAGGCTAAACAGTCTGAGCTAGTAAAAGAAGTCGACCTAGTGGCGCCATACGTCGCTGATTTGGTTAACGTCGTTGATATGGAAGCGATCCAGAAAGCAAACATCAAGATTGGTGTTGATCCACTGGGTGGCAGCGGTATTGATTACTGGCGTCAAATTGGTAAAGCGTACAATCTAGATCTTACTCTGGTAAGTGAAGCGGTTGACCCTTCATTCCAATTTATGTCTCTAGATAAAGATGGCGTGGTTCGTATGGACTGTTCTTCTCCATACGCAATGGCAGGCTTACTGGCTCTTAAAGACGAGTACGCTCTAGCGTTTGGTAACGACCCTGATTACGATCGCCACGGCATCGTGACACCTAAAGGCTTGATGAATCCAAACCACTTCTTAGCAGTTTGTATTGATTACCTATACCGTAACCGTGAAGGTTGGGGCAAAGATGTTGCTGTTGGTAAAACACTAGTATCAAGCGCTTTGATTGACCGTGTTGTTGCTGACCTAGGTCGCGAACTTTGTGAAGTGCCAGTTGGTTTCAAATGGTTTGTTGATGGCTTATATAACGGTCAGTTTGGTTTTGGTGGTGAAGAGAGTGCAGGTGCTTCTTTCCTACGTAAAGACGGTACGCCTTGGTCAACAGATAAAGATGGCCTGATTCTTTGCCTACTTGCGGCTGAGATCACAGCTGTGACAGGTAAGAACCCACAAGAATACTACGAAGAACTTGCCGCTAAACACGGTGAATCTAAGTACAACCGTATTCAAGCGGTAGCAAATGGCGCACAAAAAGACGTGCTTAAAAAGCTATCTCCAGAGATGGTTTCTGCTGAAACCCTTGCTGGCGATGCGATTACTGCTCGCTTAACGCATGCTCCAGGTAATGGCGCTGCGATTGGTGGCCTGAAAGTGACCACTGAGAACGGTTGGTTTGCTGCTCGTCCATCAGGCACTGAAGACATCTACAAGATTTACTGTGAAAGCTTTAAGGGTGAAGAGCACCTGAAAGCAATCGAAGCAGAAGCTCAAGAGATTGTGAACCAAGTATTTGCAGCGGCTGGTCTGTAATCGAAATTTGATTACTGGATATAAAAGCTAAATAGATAGAAGGGTTGATGTGAAAACATCAGCCCTTTTTATTTGTGCTGGTTGCGTGTAATAAGCGGGAAAAGGTAAGTGAGTTAGCTTAGACGACTAACCGTGTGGCCAACTTTGTGGCATCACAAACCAGAATTGCCCGGACTTGGTTTGCCCATGGACGAAGCGATCACCAAACTCGGTGATAGGCTTACTGCTGAAATCATCCGTCCCTGCCGCCCATTGTTCTTTGGTGAGAGGGTAGAGCGCTTCAGTGATTAGATGAGCTTGGTTTTGATAGCACCAAAAGCCGTTTACTTGGCTCGGGTTAATGTCGTAGCCCAAACATTCAGTAGGTACGTTTTGTTCTAAGAATGGGTTGGTGTATAGACGACCTTGCATGAGGAGATGTTTTGAGTCGACATCGATCTCTGGATACTGCTCAATAAAAGCGGATGAAGATGACATACCAAGCTGGTGGCTGAGCATCCTTTCGAGCTTCTTATCCAATTGATCGTGAGAGTTGGGGCCAAACCAAGTTTGTTCGTGGAGCAGATAAAACTTAATCGCCACTTCCCAGTGTTCTAACTTTTGGTCGTTCGCTTTTTCGAGAATAAAGTCGATTGCGCCGAGTGTTCTACCCTCAACATTAATCTGGATCTCATCGTGCTTGATTGAATAATTATCCGAAGCAGTGATGACTTGTTCACATAAGTGTTGGTAGAGAAAGCCTAATCTAGGATTACCATCATAAGTATGTGCGTCGTCGAGCTCTTGGTGGTTTGAGAATGCTGTGAGATCAGAAATCGGTGGCTTGATTTCTAGTAATGGTGGTGAGTCGATGACCCATTGGTAAAAACGTTGCAGTGCTGTCATCTCTTCCTCATAAACTCATCGTGGGGCTTTCGACATTCTACCCGTAAATTGATATAACGACGTTATTATAAAGGTAAGCTGGAAATAAAAATGAATAACTTACAATTAGAAAAGCTACTTAACGAAAAACTGCAGCCACAACAGATTAAAGATTACTGCCCGAATGGTCTTCAAGTCGAGGGTGCATCTGAAGTGAAGCGCATCGTTACTGGTGTAACAGCCTCTCAAGCTCTGATTGATAAAGCGGTAGAATTGAATGCCGATGCTTTGTTGGTTCATCACGGTTTCTTTTGGAAAGGTGAGTCAGAAGCGATTCGTGGCATGAAGGGCAAGCGCATTCGTACTCTGATTAAGAATGACATTAATCTTCTAGGTTATCACTTACCTCTCGATATCCACCCTGAACTTGGTAACAACGCCAAGCTCGCTGAGCTGCTTGATATTGAGGTAGAAGGTGGCTTGGAAGGGCACCCACAATCGGTTGCAATGTTTGGTAAATTAAAAAAACCAATGACAGGTGCTGAGTTTTCAGAAAAAATTGATCATGTTCTAAATCGTAAACCACTGCATATTGCTCCTGAAAACGCCGATAAAATGATTGAAACGGTAGGTTGGTGTACTGGTGGTGGTCAAGATTACATTGAGCTGGCGGCTTCTCAAGGTATTGATGCATTTATCTCTGGTGAAATTTCAGAGCGCACAACTTACTCGGCTCGTGAGCAAGACATCCATTACTTTGCCGCAGGTCACCATGCAACAGAACGCTACGGTGTTAAAGCATTGGGCGAGTGGTTAGCAAAAGAGCATGGATTGGATGTTGAGTTTATCGATATCGATAATCCGGTTTAAGAACAGATGCGAGATGAGGGATACGAGTCGATTGTATCCCGTAGAAAAGAAAAGGGGTTGATGTTCTTACATCAACCCCTTTTAACATTATGCTTTATAGCGACTATTCACGTTCGTAAAGTGCTTTAAAGTCACGTTGTTCTTCACCAGTATATAGCTGACGAGGGCGACCGATACGGTTCGTCGGATCGCTGTGCATCTCGTTCCAGTGTGCAATCCAACCGATAGTACGAGACATCGCGAAGATTACTGTGAACATAGACACTGGAATGCCGATTGCTTTCAGAATGATACCTGAATAGAAATCTACGTTCGGGTATAGCTTCTTAGAAACAAAGTACTCATCAGATAGAGCGATACGCTCAAGTTCCATTGCTACGTCTAGTAGTGGATCTTGGATGTTTAGCTCTTTAAGTACTTCGTGACACGCTTCGCGCATTACTGTTGCACGTGGATCGTAGTTCTTGTAAACACGGTGACCGAAGCCCATCAAACGGAATGGGTCATCTTTGTCTTTTGCTTTCGCAACGTATTCTTCAATGTTATCTACGCTACCGATCTCTTCAAGCATACGCAGACAAGCTTCGTTTGCACCGCCGTGAGCTGGGCCCCAAAGTGATGCGATACCTGCAGCGATACATGCAAACGGGTTAGCACCAGATGAACCAGCAAGACGTACTGTAGACGTAGAAGCATTCTGTTCGTGATCAGCGTGTAGAGTAAAGATTTTATCCATTGCACGAGCGACGATAGGGTTCACTTCATACTCTTCACATGGGTTTGCAAACATCATGTGTAAGAAGTTTTCTGCGTAGCCAAGATCGTTACGTGGGTAGATAAACGGCTGACCGATTGAATATTTGTAACACATTGCTGCCAGTGTCGGCATTTTTGAAATCAGGCGGTATGCCGCAATTTCACGGTGTGTATCGTTGTTTACATCAAGTGAGTCGTGGTAGAACGCCGCTAGAGCACCTACAACACCACACATTACAGCCATAGGGTGAGCGTCACGGCGGAAGCCGTGGAAGAAACTAGCAATTTGCTCATGCACCATAGTGTGACGTGTCACGGTAGTCTTGAACTTTTCGTACTCAGCTCGAGATGGGGCTTCACCGTAAAGAAGTATGTAACATACTTCTAAGTAATCAGCGTTATTGGCAAGTTGGTCAATTGGGTAACCACGATGTAAAAGAATACCTTTTCCACCGTCAATAAAAGTGATTTGAGACTCACAGGATGCAGTGGCAAGAAAACCAGGGTCAAAAGTGAAAAAACCATTAGAACCTAGTGTACGAACATCGATCACTGGAGTACCAAGTACACCTTCTGTAATCGGCAGCTCGATTGGCGCTTGACCTTCAATGTGAAGGGTAGCTTTCTTATCCGCCATAACAATCTCCTTTGTTTATTATTTAATCCGTCCAGGATGTTTATGTGCCATTTTTTTACTGGTCTTACGTGGGAAAGTCAATTTTTCTGCAGCTTTGTGTGCACTTGTTAGTGTTTTTTACATTAAATTCGTTAAAAATCTGGTCTGTGTAGCATTATTTGTTACATCAATTGTATTAGAATGTTGCCAGCCGTATAGTGGCGCTGAAAAGTTTGGTTAAAACCTTATAAATGCAAGGCTAAGAAGAAATGTGAGGTGTCTTTCTTAATCGAGCAGTTAACAATTATTTTACAATTATCTAAGGCTCAACTTCAGTTATTTGTTAAGTTAATGTTAAATTTTGAAGGTTAGCAATCAAATTTTGTCCATAACAATATCATAAGGTTATTTAATGACCATAATGCTCAATGGAGCTGAGTGAGCAAGCCCGTGAAAGAAAGAAAGACAAGACCTGTTAATTTAGATTTACAGACCATCCACTTTCCAATCACAGCAATAGCTTCCATCCTACACCGTGTGTCTGGGGTGATAACTTTTGTCGCGATTGGAATTTTGCTTTGGTTACTATCCATTTCCCTCTCATCCCCAGTAGGCTTTATGGAAGCTAGCGACATTGTCGATGGTTTCTTCGTGAAGTTTATTCTGTGGGGCATTTTAACCGCTTTGGCTTACCACATTGCTGGTGGTATTCGTCACCTTCTTATGGACCTAGGTCACTTTGAAGAGCTGGAATCTGGCGCTAAGAGCGCTAAGGTTGCATTCGCAGCAACAGCGGTATTGTCTCTACTAGCGGGGATCTTAGTATGGTAAACAACGTTTCTACTTTTGGTCGTAATGGTGTTCATGATTATCTACTGATTCGTGCAACTGCCATCATTATGACTCTTTACACTATCTACCTAGTAAGCTTCTGTGCTTTCTCTGGTGATATCTCTTACGCATCTTGGACGCAATTCTTTGGTGGAACATTCACTAAAGTCTTCACCATGTTAGCGCTTACTTCTGTTTTGGTTCACGCGTGGATCGGCCTATGGCAAGTACTAACTGACTACATCAAATGCGCAAAACTGCGTGTTGGTCTTCAAGTTGGTGTTGTTGCAGTTCTTCTTGGATATTTCTTCTCTGGTCTGTTTATTTTGTGGGGTGCGTAAGTGACTATTCCTGTTCGTGAGTTTGATGCCGTAGTTATCGGCGCTGGTGGTGCAGGTATGCGTGCCGCACTGCAAATTTCTGAGCAAGGCCTATCTTGTGCATTGCTTTCTAAAGTTTTCCCTACTCGTTCTCATACGGTTTCTGCGCAAGGCGGCATCACTGTTGCTCTTGGTAACGCGCACGAAGACCATTGGGAACAACACATGTATGACACAGTAAAAGGTTCTGATTACATCGGTGACCAAGACGCTATCGAGTACATGTGTAAAAACGGTCCTGAGTCGGTAATCGAACTTGAAAAAATGGGCCTACCTTTCTCACGTTTTGAGAACGGTACTATTTACCAACGTCCTTTCGGTGGTCAATCTAAAAACTTTGGTGGTGAGCAAGCGGCTCGTACCGCAGCTGCAGCCGACCGTACTGGTCACGCACTGCTTCATACGCTTTACCAACAAAACATTAAACACAAAACGACGGTTTTCTCTGAGTGGTATGCACTGGATCTTGTGAAGAACGAAGATGGTGCAATCTTAGGTACAACCGCGCTTTGTATGGAAACTGGCGAAGTTTGCTACTTCAAAGCGAAGGCAACAATCCTTGCTACTGGTGGTGCTGGTCGTATCTACGCTTCGACAACTAACGCACACATCAACACTGGTGACGGTGTTGGTATGGCGATTCGTGCTGGCGTTCCAATGCAAGACATCGAAATGTGGCAGTTCCACCCAACGGGTATTGCTGGCGCTGGTGTATTGGTAACGGAAGGTTGTCGTGGTGAAGGTGGTTACCTTCTCAATAAAGACGGCGAACGTTTCATGGAACGTTACGCACCAAACGCTAAAGACTTAGCGGGTCGTGATGTTGTTGCTCGTTCAATGATGGTTGAAATCCGTGAAGGTCGCGGCTGCGATGGCCCTTGGGGTCCACACATCAAGCTGAAACTTGATCACCTAGGTAAAGAGACGCTTGAATCTCGTCTTCCTGGTGTATGTGAACTTTCTCGTACCTTTGCTCACGTTGATCCAGTGAAAGAGCCAATCCCAGTAATCCCAACATGTCACTACATGATGGGTGGTGTTCCAACACAAGTTTCTGGTCAAGCTATTAAGCAAACTGAAGACGGAAGCGATGTTGAAATCCAAGGCCTATTTGCTTGTGGTGAAATTGCATCAGTTTCTGTACACGGTGCTAACCGTCTAGGTGGTAACTCACTGCTTGATTTAGTGGTATTTGGTCGTGCGACAGGTCTACACCTAGGTGAGACACTGAAGAAGCAAGACGAAGCTAAGCCTGCAACTGAAGCTGACATTGAACGTTCACTAGAGCGTTACAACCGTTGGGAAAACAGCACAGACGGTGAAGATCCAGCGCAAATTCGTAAAGATCTTCAGCAATGTATGCAGAACAACTTCTCGGTATTCCGTGAAGGTAAAGCAATGGCTGAAGGCCTAGAAGAGCTTAAAGCGATTCGCGAACGTCTGAAGAATGCACACCTATCTGACAAGTCGACAGAGTTCAACACTCAACGTATCGAGTGTCTAGAGCTTGAAAACTTGATGGAAACGGCATTCGCAACGGCTGTTGCTGCAAACTTCCGTACAGAGAGCCGTGGCGCACACGCTCGATTCGATTTCCCTGACCGTGATGATGAGCAATGGCTATGCCACTCACTTTACAACCCAGAGTCAGAGAGCATGACTAAGCGTGGTGTAAACATGGAACCTATCCATCGTGAAGCGTTCCCACCAAAAGCACGTACGTACTAAGGAGATATGACCATGAAACTGAATTTCTCTTTATATCGTTACAATCCAGATGTCGACCAGAAGCCTTATATGAAGGAATACACTCTAGAAGTGGATGAAGGTTCAGACATGATGCTTTTGGATGCGCTTATTCTGTTGAAAGAGCAAGATCCAACAATCTCATTCCGTCGCTCATGCCGTGAAGGCGTATGTGGCTCTGATGGTTTGAACATGAACGGTAAAAATGGCCTAGCGTGTATCACGCCATTGTCTGCGCTTTCTGGCCAAGACAAGATTGTGATTCGCCCACTGCCTGGCTTACCCGTTGTTCGTGACCTAATTGTAGACATGACTCAGTTCTACGATAACTACGAAAAAGTGAAGCCATTCTTAGTGTCTGATGGCAATGTGCCACCGGCTCGCGAAAACTTACAAAGCCCTGATGAGCGTGCTCATTTAGATGGATTGTACGAATGTATCATGTGTGCATGTTGTACAACGTCATGCCCATCGTTCTGGTGGAACCCTGACAAATTCATCGGACCAGCAGGCCTGCTTGCAGCGTACCGTTGGCTAATTGATAGCCGAGATACAGCGACAGACGAACGTTTGTCCGATCTTGATGATGCATTTAGCGTTTTTCGTTGCCATGGCATCATGAATTGTGTAAGTGTTTGTCCTAAGGGATTAAATCCGACGAAAGCGATTGGTCACATCAAGACCATGCTAGTGAATCGTTCGGTTTAAGTTATATAAAAATTGCCGCCCTAGAAGTTTTGGGGCGGCCTTTTAATAGCTCGGCATAGACCGCAGCAAACGTGAAAACTACTGGTTAAGGGAAAATATGCACAACGGCGTGATGAAGGCATGGCTCGAGTCTTCACACTTGGCTGGCGCCAATGCAACGTACGTAGAAGAACTCTATGAACTGTATCTAAGTGACCCAGATTCGGTAAGTGACGAATGGAGAAGTGTTTTTGAAGAACTGCCTGTGCAAGCTTCAGAGACAGTGGAACAACCACACTCTCGTGTTCGTGAATACTTCCGTCGACTCGCTCAAGAAACAAAGCATTACAGTGTCCAAGTTAGTGATCCAGATGTCGATGCGAAACAAGTAAAGGTTCTGCAACTTATTAATGCCTATCGATTCCGAGGGCATCAAGCAGCAAATCTAGACCCCCTAGGTTTATGGAAAAGAGCGACAGTTGATGAACTGGACCCTTCTTTCCACACTCTTACCGAAGATGACCTCAATGAGACGTTTAACGTCGGCTCTTACGCCATTGGCCAAGAGACGATGGTGCTTAAAGATCTCTACAAATCTCTAAAGCAAACTTATTGTGGCTCTATTGGTGCAGAATACATGCACATGACAAATACAGAGCAAAAGCGTTGGATCCAACAACGTTTAGAGTCTGTATCTGGTCAACCCTCTTTCAACAAAGAAGAAAAACAAGCTTTCCTAGAAGAGCTAACTGCTGCTGAAGGTCTTGAGCGCTATCTTGGTGCGAAATTCCCAGGCGCAAAACGCTTCTCGTTGGAAGGTGGTGATGCGCTTATCCCAATGACGAAAGAAATTATTCGTCATGCTGGCGGACAAGGCATGCGCGAAGTTGTTGTTGGTATGGCTCACCGTGGTCGTCTAAACATGTTGGTCAACGTGCTTGGTAAAAAGCCACAAGACCTGTTTGACGAGTTTGCGGGCAAGCACGATGACACGTGGGGTACTGGTGACGTGAAATACCACCAAGGTTTCTCTGCGGACTTCGCAACGCCAGGCGGCAACGTTCACTTAGCACTTGCATTTAACCCATCTCACTTAGAAATCGTAAACCCGGTAGTTATCGGTTCAGTACGCGCGCGTCAAGATCGCCTTGGTGATAATGACGGTAGCCGTGTACTTCCAATTACTATCCACGGTGACTCAGCTATCGCTGGTCAGGGTGTAGTACAAGAGACGTTTAACATGTCTCAAGCGCGTGGTTTCTGTGTGGGTGGTACGGTTCGTATCGTTGTAAATAACCAAGTTGGTTTTACAACGTCTAACCCACGCGATACTCGTTCTACGATGTACTGTACTGATATCGCGAAGATGGTTCAGGCTCCGATTTTCCACGTTAACTCTGATGACCCAGAAGCGGTCGCTTTCGTCGCTCGTTTGGCATTGGATTACCGTAATACGTTTAAGCGTGATGTTGTTATTGATTTGGTTTGTTACCGTCGCCACGGTCACAACGAAGCCGATGAGCCGAATGCAACACAGCCTTTGATGTACCAAAAAATTAAGAAGCATCCAACACCACGTAAGCTTTATGCTGATGTGCTAATGGAGCGCGGTGAGTTTGGTATTGATACGGCAACTCAACTCGTTAACGAATATCGTGATGCACTTGATCACGGTGAAGTTGTGGTTAAAGAGTGGCGCCCTATGGCACTTCACTCAGTAGACTGGTCTCCTTACTTAGGTCACGACTGGAACATCGAATGGGATAACAAGATTGATATCGAGCGCCTAAAAGAGCTTGGTACTAAACTTTGCCAATACCCAGACAGCCACAAGCTGCAAAGCCGAGTCAATAAACTGTACAACGATCGTACTGCCATGGTGAATGGTGAGAAACAAGTCGATTGGGGTATGGCTGAAACTCTGGCTTACGCAACACTTGTTGACGACGGTAAGCGTATTCGTATCTCTGGCCAAGATTCAGGTCGTGGTACGTTCTTCCACCGTCACTCAGTACTGCACAATCAATCAGATGCAAGCACGTATGTTCCTCTTGCGAACATTCATGATAAACAAGGGCCATTCCAAGTGTTTGACTCTGTGTTATCTGAAGAAGCGGTACTCGCATTTGAGTATGGTTATGCAACAGCAGAACCAAGCGGTCTAACCCTTTGGGAAGCACAATTTGGTGACTTCGCAAACGGTGCACAAGTTGTTATCGACCAATTCATTTCATCAGGTGAGCAAAAGTGGGCACGTTTATGTGGTCTAACTATGCTGCTTCCTCACGGTTATGAAGGTCAAGGCCCAGAGCACTCTTCTGCACGTCTTGAGCGTTACCTTCAGTTATGTGCTGAACAAAACATGCAGGTTGTTGTTCCTTCAACACCGGCGCAGGTTTACCACATGATTCGCCGTCAGGTTGTTCGACCAATGCGTCGTCCACTGATTGTAATGTCACCTAAGTCATTGCTTCGTCACCCTCTGTGTACTTCTTCTCTTGAAGATTTGGCAGAAGGCACGTTCCAACCAGCTATCGCAGAAATTGATGATCTGGTGCCTGAGAACGTAAAACGCGTCGTGTTCTGTTCAGGTAAGGTTTACTTTGACCTGCTTGACCAACGACGTAAGAACGAGCAAGACGATGTCGCTATTGTGCGTATCGAGCAACTTTACCCGTTCCCTTACGAGGACGTGAGAGCTGCCATCGCACAGTACACAAATGTAGTCGATTACGTTTGGTGTCAAGAAGAGCCACAAAACCAAGGTGCTTGGTACAGTAGCCAACATAATTTCCGAGCTGCTATCCCAGTGGGTGCTGATATTCAATACGCAGGTCGCCCTGCATCAGCATCACCAGCTGTTGGCTATATGTCGGTACACTTGAAACAACAAAAAGCGTTAGTTGACGACGCTTTGACCCTACTTAAGAACTAGAAGTAAAAGGAAAATACGCACATGACAATTGAAATTCTGGTTCCAGATTTACCTGAATCTGTGGCTGATGCAACAGTTGCTACTTGGCACAAAAAACCGGGCGAAGCGGTTGCACGTGATGAAGTCATTGTAGATATCGAAACAGATAAAGTAGTTCTAGAAGTACCAGCTCCTGAAGCGGGTGTTCTGGAAGCTATCATCGAAGAAGAAGGTGCTACGGTACTTTCTAAACAGCTTCTGGCTAAAATCAAGCCGGGTGCTGTCGCTGGTGAACCAACGAAAGATACAACGGAAGATACAGAAGCTTCTCCTGATAAGCGCCACAAAGCGGCTCTTACAGAAGAGAGCAACGACGCACTAAGCCCAGCTGTTCGTCGCTTGCTTGCAGAGCACAACCTACAACCAGCTGACGTTAAAGGCACTGGTGTTGGTGGTCGTATTACTCGTGAAGACATCGACGCACATCTAGCAGCAGCGAAAGCGGCTCCGGCAGCAGCATCTGCACCAGCAGTTGAAGCGCCAGCAGCAGCTCGTAGCCAAAAACGCGTACCTATGACTCGCCTACGTAAGACAGTTGCAAACCGTCTTCTAGAAGCGAAGAACAGTACAGCAATGCTGACTACTTTCAACGAAGTGAACATGAAGCCAATCATGGACCTTCGTAAGCAGTACAAAGACCAATTCGAGAAGCGTCACGACACGCGTCTGGGCTTCATGTCTTTCTATGTGAAAGCAGTAACAGAAGCGCTAAAACGTTTCCCAGAAGTGAACGCTTCTATCGACGGTACAGATATCGTTTACCACAACTACTTCGACATCAGCATGGCAGTATCAACGCCACGTGGTCTAGTAACTCCAGTACTGAAAGACTGTGACACACTAGGTTTCGCTGACATCGAAAAAGGCATCAAAGAGCTAGCAATCAAAGGCCGTGACGGCAAGCTAACTGTTGATGAGCTGATGGGCGGTAACTTCACTATCACAAACGGTGGTGTATTTGGTTCTCTAATGTCTACGCCAATCATCAACCCGCCTCAAGCGGCAATTTTGGGTATGCACAAAATCCAAGACCGTCCAATGGCTGTTGATGGCAAGGTAGAGATTCTACCAATGATGTACCTAGCGCTTTCTTACGACCACCGTCTAATCGATGGCCGTGAATCAGTTGGTTTCCTAGTGACCATCAAAGAGCTTCTAGAAGATCCTGCACGTCTGCTGCTAGACGTTTAGTATCGCTAAAACGTCTAGTTAACCCCGTTAGCTAGACGTAAAAAGTTTCAAAGGCTAGGCTGCTCAACGTCTGGCCTTCAATTGAACTGTAAAGCCATTAGAAAATGGACAGCAGTTGATTTGAGAAGACCCTACAGACGTAACACAGGAAACTGTGTCGTTATGGAAATAATAATCCCTTAAGGGAAAATAAACGGAATATCAAAATGAATTTGCATGAATACCAAGCCAAACAGCTGTTTGCAGAATTCGGTTTGCCTGTACCAGAAGGTTTCGCATGTGATACTGCACAAGAAGCTTTCGAAGCTGCAGGTCGTATCAGTACAGCCAAGAAAGTCGTTAAGTGTCAAGTACACGCTGGTGGTCGCGGTAAAGCGGGCGGCGTAGAGCTGCATGACACAAAAGAAGGCGTTAAAGAGTTTGCACAAAAGTGGCTAGGCAAAAACCTAGTAACGTACCAAACAGACGCTAATGGTCAGCCTGTAACAAAGATCCTAGTTGAAGAAGCATCGAACATTGCTAACGAGCTTTACCTAGGTGCTGTTGTTGACCGTGCAACGCGCAAAATTGTATTCATGGCGTCAACTGAAGGCGGTGTGGACATTGAGAAAATCGCTGAAGAAACTCCAGAGTTGATTCACCAATCAGCGATCGATCCTCTAGTGGGCCCTCAAGCTTACCAAGGCCGTGAACTTGCGTTCAAACTTGGTCTAGTTGGCGATCAAATCAAACAGTTCGTTAAGATCTTCATGGGTCTTGGCCAAATGTTCTCTCAGTACGACCTAGCTCTACTAGAAATCAACCCGCTTGTAATTACTGGCGAAGGCAACCTGCTTTGTCTTGACGGCAAGATCAACATTGACTCAAACGCAATGTACCGTCAGCCAAAACTTCGTGAAATGCACGATCCATCTCAAGAAGATGAGCGCGAAGCACACGCAGCACAGTGGGAACTGAACTACGTAGCACTAGATGGCAACGTTGGCTGTATGGTTAACGGTGCAGGCCTTGCAATGGGTACGATGGATATCGTAAACCTACACGGCGGCAAGCCAGCAAACTTCCTTGATGTAGGCGGCGGCGCGACGAAAGAGCGTGTAGCTGAAGCATTCAAGATCATCCTTTCTGATGACAATGTTAAAGCAGTACTAGTTAACATCTTCGGTGGCATCGTTCGTTGTGACATGATCGCTGAAGGTATTATCGGTGCGGTTAAAGAAGTCGGCGTAACAGTTCCTGTAGTTGTTCGTCTAGAAGGTACAAACGCAGACCTAGGTCGCGAAGTACTTGCTAATTCTGATGTTGATATCATTGCAGCTGAATCTCTAACAGATGCTGCTCAGAAAGTTGTTGCTGCTGCGGAGGCTAAATAATGTCTGTATTAATTAACAAAGACACTAAAGTAATCTGTCAGGGTTTCACTGGCGGTCAAGGTACATTCCACTCAGACCAAGCTATCGCATACGGCACGCAAATGGTTGGTGGTGTTTCACCTGGTAAAGGTGGTCAAACTCACCTAGGCCTTCCAGTATTCAACACAGTACGCGAAGCAGTAGAAGTAACTGGCGCAACAGCAACAGTTATCTATGTACCAGCTCCTTTCTGTAAAGATGCAATCCTAGAAGCAATTGATGCAGGTATCGAACTGATCGTAACGATCACTGAAGGTATCCCTACAACAGATATGATCGACGTTAAAGTGAAGCTAGAAGAAACTGGCGTTCGCATGATCGGTCCTAACTGCCCAGGTCTTATCACTCCAGACGAGTGTAAGATTGGTATCATGCCTGGTCACATCCACAAGAAGGGTAAAGTAGGTATCGTATCTCGTTCAGGTACTCTTACGTACGAAGCAGTTAAGCAAACAACAGATGAAGGCTTTGGTCAGTCTACATGTGTTGGTATCGGTGGTGACCCTATCCCAGGTTCAAACTTCATTGATATCCTAAAACTTTTCCAAGAAGACCCAGAGACTGAAGCAATCGTAATGATTGGTGAGATCGGTGGTACTGCGGAAGAAGAAGCGGCTGAGTTCATCAAAGCAAACGTAACTAAGCCAGTTGTATCTTACATCGCTGGTGTTACTGCTCCTCCGGGTAAACGTATGGGCCACGCTGGCGCAATCATCTCTGGCGGTAAAGGTACTGCTGAAGATAAATTCGCAGCACTAGAAGCAGCAGGCGTTAAGACTGTTAAGTCTCTTGCTGACATCGGTAAAGGCCTACGTGAAATCACGGGTTGGTAATCAGCTGGCTTTTATCGATTGAGATAGAAGTTAACTGAACGATATTAAAAAGGCTTGGTCACTGACCAAGCCTTTTTTGTCTGTTTTCAATCTTACGAGATACGAAAATCGTACGCTTAAGCGCGACTTCTAATCATTTGAGATAACATAAACATTGCTGCAGCACTAATAACAACAGACGGGCCTGCAGGCGTATCATAGAACCAAGACAAGCTTAGTCCTCCGAACACTGCGATAGAGCCAATAATCGATGCGATGAAGGC
Organism: Vibrio sp. 10N.286.55.E10; assembly: GCF_002872555.1. Taxonomy (NCBI): domain Bacteria; kingdom Pseudomonadati; phylum Pseudomonadota; class Gammaproteobacteria; order Vibrionales; family Vibrionaceae; genus Vibrio; species Vibrio sp. 10N.286.55.E10. Next base: position 111,156 of record NZ_MCSD01000008.1, on the reverse strand, counting down.
CATTTGCTCGGGTGTATTCGCGAATTTCCTTGCTGTAGCCGCAGGGATGATCAGCAGCGATGTCATGATTAACGCACCAACAAACTTCATACCGACAGCAATCACGATACCAACAAGCAACATCAAAATCAGACGCATTAAATCAATGTTGATGCCATCAACCGCCGCTAGGTCTTCGTTAACCGTTGTGGATAGTAGTGGGCGCCAAAAGATAGCAAGTACCAATCCAATCACGGCTGCACCCGCATAGATAAACACTAAATCAGTCGGCGATACCGCAAGCAAGTCGCCAAATAAGTAACTCATTAGGTCAACTCGAACGTTGTCTAAGAAGCTTACCGCTACAAGGCCTAAAGAGAGCGCACTGTGCGCCAAAATACCGAGTAGGGTATCGGTCGCGACCAGTTTTTGTTTTTGCAATGTTACGAGCAACACAGCCAGCATCAAACAACAGATCAGCAGCGCGAAGTACAAGTTAATGTTGAACAGGAAGCCAAGTGCTAATCCCATCAAAGAAGCGTGAGCAAGCGTGTCACCAAAGTAAGCCATCTTGCGCCAAACCACGAATGAACCTAGTGGGCCTGCAATCAGTGCAATACCCAAACCCGCTAAAATAGAGGGAAGAAGAAACTCAAGCATTAGTGGTGTCCGTGTTTATGGTTTGAACATTCATGTGCACCGCCCGTTACTGGTTGGCCTGCAAGATCATGATGGTGATGTTCGTGTTGGTGGTGATAAAACGCTAGCGTCTCTTGGGTCGCGGTGCCAAAGAGCGCAATATACGAAGGATGGTGTTTGATGTCTGCAGGTGCACCTGAACAGCAAATGTGGTGGTGCAAACAGATAACATCGTCTGTTTTTGCCATCACTAAATGCAGGTCGTGCGAAACCATAAATACGGCACAACCAAAGCGGTGACGAATGGTGTCAATCAAGTCATACAGGTCAATTTGCCCTTGAACGTCGACTCCTTGAGCCGGTTCATCAAGAACCAGTAGGTCTGGTCTTCTTAGTAATGAACGAGCAATGAGCACACGTTGGTTTTCACCGCCTGATAACTGGTGCATGTTGCTCTTTTGCAGATGTTCAGCACCAACGAGCTTCAATGCTTCAAGGATTTCTTGCTGACTGAACTTGCCAGTGAGCTTTAGAAAACGCTCTACGTTGAGCGGTAGTGAGTCATTGAGCTTTAATTTTTGTGGTACATAGCCAATTTTCAGTTTTTTGGCTTTTGTTATTGTGCCTGAAAATTTGGTCTGTAAACCCAGTACCACTTTTACTAATGTCGACTTTCCTGCACCGTTTGGCCCAATCAGGGTGGTGATTCTGCCGCGCTCTAAATTTAGAGAGATGTTGTCTAGAACTTTTCGACCGTCAAATTCGACGCTCACAGAATCTAGTTGGATTAAGTTATCCATGAATAGAACTCATTTGCAATTCACTAATGTTATAATGTAACATTTACCTCAAGCCTAAGCTACTTTTCTATTATCGAGGGATTATGTCACGTTCATCTTTTATACTTGCTACTTTGCTTTTAGCGCCAAGTGTCGCAAGTGCCAATACTATTCTAACAAGCTTTAAACCAATTCAAATGATTGTGACGGAATTAACGCAGGGCGTTAGTGAACCGGATGTGTTGATGAACAGCAATGCTTCGCCGCACGATTATGCGCTTAAGCCATCTGATGTCAAAAAAGTTCACAGTGCCGATATGGTTATCTGGTTTGGCCCTGACCTAGAAGCCTTTTTGACTAAGGTGATTGGTTCAAAAGAAAACGTTATCAAGATCAGCGAGATTCCAGGAATTAACTTGCGAGAGTTCGGACACGATGACCACGATGCTCATGAAGGACATAATCATGGTAGCCATGACCCGCATTTTTGGTTAGGTATCGATCAAGTTGAAGTGGCCGCAAAATACATCTCAGCAAAGTTGATTGAATCTGACCCTGATAACGCAATGGCGTATCAAGAGAACCTAGATTCATTCCTGATTGCTTTAAAAGAAAAGCAGCAGTCTATTCATGAACAACTTGCGCCAGTGAAAGATAAAGGTTACTACGTATTTCACGATGCGTATGGCTACTTTGAGCAAGAGTTTGAACTAAATAACTTAGGCCACTTTACGGTGAGCCCAGAGCGTAAACCGGGCGCAAAAAGCCTGATTGCTATCAAGAAAACCTTGGTGCGTGACAATGTTCAATGTGTATTCGCAGAGCCTCAATTTACTCCGGCTGTGATCGAATCGGTGACTCGTGGAAGTAACGCTAAACAAGGCCAGCTTGATCCGATCGGTTCAACGGTTGAAGTGAAGAGTGGAAGTTATTTCGATTTTCTTCAGCAACTTACAGATAGCTACACAAGCTGCTTAAGTGGGAAGTAATTCATAACGAGTATTCTTTACTCTACTTTGCTCTCGTTAATTTATGAATGATGCCGCTTTTTGCGGCATTTTCGTGACCGTTAAGATAAAACCTCCTAACAAATAGCAAACCTCCTTTCTCCTTTTCTAATTTCCGCTAAAATAGAAAGATAATAATAATCACAAAAAAACTCAGTTTTTGGTTCAGCAACGATAAGACGTTGTGGTGTCCAAAATTTCATGCGTTGTTGCTGTTCAGGATTAAGAGTTGTATCGAATTATCTTTAAAATGTTCATGTTTATGAGCATTTCATTTAGCGTTCTAGCGGTAAATACATCACCCTCCGTTTTCTATCCTTTGCCCGTTCAAGCGCAAGGGAATTTTCTTGCGGCTAAAAACTTGTACCTAGGTGCTGGAGGTGGGCTTTGGGTTCATGATGTGCATGGAAAAATACTTTTTTACGATGGCCGAACCTTATTTCCTCGCAAAGGTAGCTTGCTGCAATTTTCTTCAGAAAGAGTCGCGTTTCTTAATGATGAGTTTTGGACATTTTTCGACAACGAGGTGTATCGACATAGCCCAGGAATTGGCAATGAATTGGCGTTTAGCCTAAGTCCCGGCGCTGAAATAACGAATATCGGTGCATCAGGCGATTATATTTGGGTCACTGACGGCAGTAATTTTTATACCTACAACACTCAATCTTTAGAATTCAACACGTACTCTTTACTTAAATTGTACCGATACAATAACAGTAGTGACATTGCGATTAACGATGCGGAGTGGGTGCTGTCAAAGTGGGTACTGGCGACCAGTTCAGGCGTTTACCTTTCAGAGAATCAAGAGTTTACCCATGTCACCGCATCAAACAAGAGCCATATTGAGACGGTTTATTTTTCGAATGCTCGACGTGAGTTAGTGATTGGTACCTTAAATGGTGCTGTGATTGTTGATCTCGCGAACCCAGATAAAGAGACCATCGTTAAAGGGTCGCATGTTCTCTCGTTGGCCGAAACTTCGGACCAGTATTGGATTGGTACAGAGCACGGCCTTATTAGCTACAATTTTATTACGGGACAAATTACTCGATTCAAACAAGCCGCCAATCAAGACTTCTCGTTACCGGGTGAGAAAATATATTCATTGATCAATGACCATGCAGGTGGGATGTGGATTGCGACAAACAACGGTATCCGATATTTCTCACTGTTCAGCAAAACTTTTTCGAGAACGCCCCTAACTGGTATGGGCATGCATTCGAGTAGTGTGGTGATCAACAAAGTACTGCCTGTCAGTGAACAGTTATCTTGGGTCGCGTCCTCAATGGGGCTCTACTTGGTTGATTCTGAAAGTAAAGAGAATCCAATTCGTGTTTACTCTAATTCCGTTAATGATTTTGAGATTTTTGGCTCGTCAATTTGGTTGGCGACCGAAGAAGGCATCATTAGTCTAAATACGGAAACGCTACAACCTGAAGCCCTTGATTTACCAAGGCCGATTAAGGGAGTACACGTTGAAAACTTTGCGCTTCAGGCAGACAACGTACTTTGGATGACTTCTGGGCAAAACCTTTATTCGTTATCTATCGAAACCATGAAACTAACGAGCTATGGCACTGACTGGTTAGTCGACAAGTTTTTGCCTGCGAAGATCACTGATCTCAATATAGGCTTGCTCGGTCGTATCTATATAGGCACTGACCATGGCTTCTACTCGTTCATTGATAAACGAATTAGTTTTAGTCGTTCCAGCGAGCGTTTTGGCAAAGTCGTCGATATTGAAAAAGCGAAGGACGGGGCTCAGTGGTTTGCAAGCAGTTATGGCGTGTATCGAATCCCTGATGACAGCTCTATTATTCAAGAAATCACGCTTGTTGAAGATAATATTAGCCCTAACTGCTTGATAAGCGATGATAATGGTGTGTGGTTAGGCTCTTCGAAAGGCATCAGTTATTACGGGTTGGATGGACAGTTGCATAAACACATCGGTTCACCATTTGGTTTGATCACCAATGAATTGGCGGCGGGAGCATGTGCTCTGTTTTACAGCGAAGAGAGCCAATCTTCGAGGTTGGTTTTCGGCTCAAAGTATGGCGTAGTCAGCGCATTATCCAACGAATTACTGGTATCAACAACACCTCATAGCCGTGCCTTATTGAGTAAGATAAGTGTCGATCAACAAACGGTATCTCTTGGCGGAAGGACGGCTGAACTGGATGAGATCCCTTATGGTTCCTCGATGGGTTTTAAGCTAGGCATCTTACCAGCAACGTTCGCGCCTGCGATGGAGTATCGACTGAGCGATGATGAACCTTGGAGTGAGTTTGAAGGGGGATTGTTAACGCTCGACCATCTTCTTCCTGGAGATTACACACTTGAAGTGAAGCCGGTTAAGGACTCCCATTACCGCTTTGTGTCAACGAACCAAAGTTTTTCGATTGCGGAGCCTTGGTATCTGACGAATTGGGCTGCAGCAAGCTCTCTGATGTTACTGATTGGCGTTGTAACTATCTTGGTGTTTTGGCGTTCGCGTTATGTCACTTTTGCCAACAGGCACTTAAAAGCGCAAGTTGCATTGAAGACGGATCAATTGAGACACCAAAGCCGTATACTACTTACGACCAATCAACAGCTTAAAAAGCAGCTATCGGTTAAGAATGCGCTTGTATCTCACACTGCCAATGAACTCTCTTCTGAAGTGAATCATATTGCTGCGATGATCCCTAATTGGAATGACGAGCACGGGAAGTCGCCAATTCTAACCTTGAAAAATGGCTTAGCTCAATTGAGTAATACCCCTCAAGGGGAAGGGCAAGTTTGTTACGATATAATTTTAATCTTAGAGGCGGTACTCAAAGCTTGGCAAGATGACTTAGCCAAAGCCGGTATTGAACTGGATATTAAAGTCGAAACAAAGCAACGATATGTCTCTTTGTTGTATTTTAATCTCGATATTATCTTCAATAGCTTGGTTGCGAGCATCATCAAGAGAAACTTTAAGTCTCAGAGTATGGTGGTTCTGGTTGAAGAGGTTAAGGAGCATCTTGTTGTTACCATTCGAGATCATGGGATGCCTTTCCCTAAACTGGCATCAAGTATGAGTGACAATACCGGAAAGTCGACCGATCTTAACATCGAAAAGCTGCCTCTATTGATGAATCAAAGCGGTGGCGAGCTTAACGCCTTTGTTTCGGAATCTCAAAATAAGGTTCAGCTTTCGTGGCCAATTGAATATCAAGTACTCGATAATCTTGAAGCCAGCACAATTGAACAGATTGAAACCATTAAACTTACCGTTTCAACGCCAGAGCAGCAAAAACTGACAGCGGAACAAGAGTGGAAGAACAGAGTGTCTCAGCTTGTGAGTGAAAACTACGCTGATGCTGAGTTCAGCACTGCAACTGCTGCCAAGTATTTGTTCATGTCTGAGAGAAGCTTGCAGAGACGCTTTAAATTGGCTTACAACAAGACCTTCAAAGAACACTTGAATGAAGTACGTCTAGAGCATGCGTGCGAGCGCTTACTCGCTGGAGAAAAGATATCTGACGTCGCTTTTGATTCGGGTTTCAATGACCCTTCCTATTTCAGTCAAAGGTTTAAGCACCACTTTGGTATGTCACCATCTAAATTTGCGGAAAACAACGAAGAGTAGTGAGCTGCAGATAATAGAACATAGATAAAGATACTTTAGCCTCGACATTCGTGTTGGGGCTTTTTTATGTTCCTACGAGATACGAGATACGAGATACGAGATACGAGATACGAGATACGAGATACGAGATACGAGATACGAGATTGATATGGAGTGCAAAAAGGTTGTTGGGATAAAGCAAAAGGGAAGAAAAAAAATATCGTGGTATAGCCGGGGGGACTATACCACGGGTGCCAATGACACCTTCGCTTGCTGCCGGAGTGATATAGCAAAGCCATATCACCTCTGGAATAAAATTAAAGAGAAGGAGTTTCTCTTCGATGGAATAACTATACGTTCAGGTACTTATTTTACTTATAAAATTAACGACAGAAGGCTATGAGAAAACCGACATTATCTTAAGTGCTTGATAATTTTCAGTTTGTTTTTAGCGGGGGCGATTTGTACTAGTGAGGTAGTTCTCGCTAATTGTTGAAAGTAACGTTTTTGACGTAAACGTTTTTAACGAAATTTACGAGTATGTATTTTCGAAAACATTGATTTCACACAATGGAATTGTGGACATGTATGTGTATCATGGCGGTAATAACAATCTTTCTCATTATCAGTCACGAATTGGGTATTTATGAAACTCTCACAACTAGAGCAAGGAAAGGCGGCTTCTATTGTTGCACTAACAGGTTTAACTCCAGACGTAAGAAAAAAACTTATGGTCATGGGTATGTTGCCAAAAACCGAGGTGACGCTTATCCGCCGTGCACCTATGGGGGATCCGCTTCAAGTTGAAGTGAGAGGTGTTTCGATCGCCATTCGTGAAAGCATTGCAGAACAAATCGAGGTTATCTAAATGGATTATCAAGTTCTTACCGTTGGTAACCCGAATAGTGGTAAAACAACACTGTTCAATGCACTAACTGGTGCCAAGCAGCACGTTGGTAACTGGGTTGGTGTCACCGTAGAGAAGAAGACGGGTTTATACTCACACGCAGGTGATCAGTTCCAGCTTACCGACTTACCCGGTATTTACGCGCTAGACAGTGGTAATGACGCGAACAGCATCGATGAATCTATCGCGTCTCGCGCTGTTCTGACTCACCCTGCAGATGTGATCATCAATGTTGTTGATGCTAGCTGTCTAGAACGAAGCTTATACATGACATTACAACTACGTGAGTTGGGTCGCCCAATGATCGTTGTGTTGAACAAAATGGATGTATTAAAGCGCGAGCGTCAGGTGATTAACCTTAAAGCGCTAGAGAAAGAGCTAGGTTGCCCAGTTCTGAGCTTGTCCGCAAACGACAAAGGTCAAGTAGTTCGCTTTAAAGAACGCCTTCATAAACTGCTTGTTCAGGGTGTGAGTCTTGACCCTATCTCTATTGATTACGATGTCGCGTTAGAAGCTCTCATCCCTTCTGTTGAGTCACAATTTGATGATGCTGACGTATCTCACCGAGCGCTCGCGATTCGTGCTTTAGAAAATGACTACTTGGTATTGAATGGACTGGCTCCACAAACTCGCACTCAAATTGACAATGTGCGTCTAGGTGCCGATTTCGATATTGACCTTGCTGTTGCTGACGCTAAGTACACTTTCTTACATGACCTTTGTAAACGTGTTCGTCGCAGCGAAGGCAAACTAAGCCGAAACTTTACAGAGAAAGCAGACCAATTCATTTTGAACAAATGGGTCGGTATTCCTTTCTTCTTCGTCATCATGTACTTAATGTTCATGTTCTCTATCAATATCGGTAGTGCGTTTATCGATTTCTTCGATATTGGTGTTGGGGCAATATTAGTTGATGGTGGACACCACTTATTGGATGGTCATTTGCCGGTTTGGTTAGTTACTATACTTGCTGATGGTATTGGCGGCGGTATTCAAACCGTTGCGACCTTTATTCCAGTTATCGCAGCGCTTTACCTATTTTTAGCGGTGCTAGAAAGTTCAGGCTACATGGCTCGTGCTGCATTCGTACTTGATAAAGTGATGCAAAAGATTGGTCTGCCGGGCAAAGCATTTGTCCCACTTGTACTAGGGTTTGGTTGTAACGTGCCTTCAATCATGGCAACTCGTACTCTTGACCAAGAGCGCGAACGTAAATTGGCAGCATCAATGGCGCCGTTTATGTCATGTGGTGCTCGTTTACCGGTATACGCATTGTTCGCAGCGGCATTCTTCCCTGGTGCTGGCCAAAACGTAGTATTCGCTCTGTACATCATGGGTATCGTTGCTTCTGTATTTACGGGGCTGTTCCTGAAAAATACGATCTACCCGGGTAGCAGTGATAGCTTAGTGATGGAAATGCCAGATTACGAACTGCCGACAGTGCAAAACGTAATGCTGAAAACTTGGCAGAAGCTAAAGCGTTTCGTACTGGGCGCAGGTAAAACCATCGTGATGGTTGTGGCTATTCTTAGCTTCCTAAATTCGCTAGGTATGGACGGTAGCTTTGGTAACGAAGACAGCGAAAATTCAGTACTTTCTAAGGCAGCTCAAGTAGTGACCCCTGTATTCCAACCAATTGGTATCACAGAAGAAAACTGGCCAGCAACAGTAGGTATCATTACGGGTATCTTCGCGAAAGAAGCGGTAGTCGGCACGTTGAATAGCCTTTACACAACACCATCAGACGAAGAAGCAGCTGAATTCGATTTGGCAGCAAGCTTGCAAGAAGCGGTAATGACGATCCCTGAAAACCTATCAGGCTTGAGTTACTCAGATCCGCTAGGTATTGAGGTTGGCGATTTAAGCGATTCAGGCGCAGTTGCTGAAGAGCAAGAGGTAGACTCATCAATCTTCGGTAACCTAAAAGACAAATTTGTTTCTGGTCATGCTGCATTTGCTTACTTAATCCTTATCTTGCTTTACACGCCTTGTGTGGCAGCGATGGGTGCTTACGTTCGTGAATTTGGTCAAATGTTTGCACGCTTTATTGCGGTTTGGACAATGGCGCTTGGTTACTTTGGTGCGACCTTCTACTACCAAGCAGCAAACTTTGCTGCACATCCGGTGACAAGTGCAGTGTGGATGGTGGCAATTGCTGGTGGTTTTGTGGTGACGTATCGCGTGTTCAAGAAAGTCGGCAGTAAGCAGAAAGCGCTAGAGGTGCAAGTCGTATGATTTTAACTGAACTTCATCAATACATTGATAGCCAAGGTGTTGCGGCTCGTAAAGAACTCGCTGCAAAGTTTGGCATGAGTGAAGATGGCGTCGATGCGATGCTGAGTGTGTGGGTTAAGAAAGGGAAAGTATCTCGCTTGGTCGACACCAACAAGCATGGTCATACAACACGTGTTCGCTACACCATCAGCAAACAAGATGGCCTGTCGCTGAATGTGATGATGTAGTTTGGTCAATATCTAATAAAAAACCGCAGCCTATGAACTGCGGTTTTTTTGTTTGTGTTTATAGACTTAAGACTCTTTGGTCTCACCTAACCCAAGAACTTTAAGGCCGATACTCAGTAACAGTATGGATACTGGAAGAACCAAAATGTCCCATCCAATGCTGTCGAAATTAACGAGCACAAGCTCCAAAAATTTCACGAAGAGAATGATGATAATCACTTCAGCCAAAATGTTTTTCAGGTGACCAATGTTGGGTGTTTTTATCCAACTCAGTACTTTGCTTTTATTGATTTGCTGGTCACTTTTCGCGGTATTACTTTTATCCGAGATGAATAAAGTGAACACACCGTGAGAAAAGATGAAGAGTACAAAAGCAATCAAGAATGTATCCAGAGACTTAATCAAGTACGAGATCGCGATATCTGTTGTGTCTAAATGCGCGAGCGATTCTGGTGGTACCTGATTGAGCATGAAGATCGCAAAAGCAGAGTAAGTCTTGGTTGCTCCCATAAAGAATAAGAGTAGGGAAGCGAGCATAGAACAGATGATGGCGATCCAGCTGATATGACGAAATAAGTTGAAGGTTTGTTTCATGATGCTCTCTCTATGTTGTGTGCAAGAGAGTATACGTGGGAGTCTATGTTGTGATAATTGGGTGTTTTTGTGAATTATTATTACGCAGTGGTAATAATGGTGATACCTAGCTAGGAGGCATCACCTGTGTCAGAAGGTTAAGCTTTCTTAAAGATAGAGCTTAGTGACAGAACGTTCTGAATACGAGTCAGAATAGCAGCTTGCTCTTCTTCACTACGTTGTTCACCTTTGGTGTTGCCCCATACAGGACCAGGCCAAGCAATGTCATCTTTGAAACGCGCAATATGGTGAATGTGCAGTTGTGGCACCATGTTACCCAGCGCGCCTAGGTTGAGCTTATCCGGTTGGAACGTTGCTTCTAGTGCTTGGCTTACCGCTTGAGATTCATGTAAGAACTGCTGTTGCTCTTTCATTGGTAGGTGGTGCAGCTCTTTCAGGTTGGCACGTTTTGGTACCAAGATAACCCAAGGCACTGCGTTATCTTTGCTTAGTAGTACTAGGCTCAGAGGAAACTCGCCGATAAGCGTGGTGTCTTTCGCTAACTGTGGGTGAAGTTCAAAGCTCATTATTATTATCCATTTCGATTTCTTGAATTCAGTATACGTTAGATAAAACAAAAGGTTGATGCTCTCACATCAACCTTTGTATTTATTCTTTGTAACCCTAAGGGAATTACATACGCTCTAGAGTATCGATACCTAGAAGCGATAGACCTTGCTTGATAGTCTTCGCTGTTAGTGCAGCAAGCTTCAGACGGCTCTGCTTAACAGTTTCGTCTTCAGCAACTAGGATAGGGCATGCTTCGTAGAAGCTAGAGAATTGACCCGCTAGTTCGAACAGGTAGCTACACATGATGTGTGGTTGACCTTCACGAGCAACAGACTGTACCGCTTCTTCGAATTGTAGAAGTTTCGCGATAAGTGCTTTCTCTTTCTCTTCAGTGATTTTAATTTCACCCTCAAGAGAGTCCATAGAAATGCCAGCTTTAGCAAAGATTGAAGCAACACGAGTGTATGCGTATTGCATGTACGGTGCTGTGTTACCTTCGAACGCAAGCATGTTGTCCCAATCGAACACGTAGTCAGTAGTACGGTGCTTAGAAAGGTCTGCGTACTTAACCGCTGCCATAGCAACCGTGTTAGCGATCACTTTCTTCTCGTCTTCTGCTAGTTCTGGGTTCTTAGATTCGATCAGTTGTGCTGCACGAACTTCTGCTTCATCAAGAAGATCAGCAAGACGAACAGTACCGCCTGCACGAGTCTTGAATGGCTTGCCGTCTTTACCTAGCATCATGCCGAACGCGTGGTGCTCAAGAGAAACAGATTCTGGGATGTAACCTGCTTTACGAACGATAGTCCAAGCTTGCATTAGGTGTTGGTGCTGACGTGAGTCGATGAAGTAAAGTACGCGGTCTGCGCCTAGCTCTTCAAAACGGTATTTTGCACAAGCAATGTCGGTTGTTGTGTATAGGAAGCCGCCGTCACGTTTCTGGATGATAACGCCCATTGGGTCACCATCTTTGTTTTTGTATTCGTCTAGGAATACAACTTGTGCGCCGTCATCTTCTTTAGCAAGACCTTGCTCTTTCAGATCCGCAACGATAGTTGGCAGCATGTGGTTGTACATGCTTTCGCCCATTACGTCATCACGTGTTAGAGATACGTTTAGACGATCGTAGTTGCGTTGGTTTTGAATCATTGTAACGTCAACAAGCTTCTTCCACATCTCTGCGCAGAACTCGTCGCCGCTTTGCAGTTTCACAACGTAGCCACGTGCTTTAACTGCGAACTCTTCGTCTTCATCGTAAAGCTTTTTAGACTCACGGTAGAAGCCTTCAAGGTCAGCAAGTTCCATTGAAACTTCGCCAGACTCGGCCTGAACGCGCTCAAGGTTTGCGATAAGCATACCAAATTGAGTACCCCAGTCACCGATGTGGTTAGCACGGATAACGTTGTGGCCTAGGAATTCTAGAGTACGAACAACTGCATCACCGATGATAGTTGAACGTAGGTGACCAACGTGCATTTCTTTAGCAACGTTTGGTGCAGAGTAATCTGCAACAATAGTTTGCGTTTCAGCAACTGCAACACCAAGGCGAGAGTCAGCCAATGCTGCGTCTGCTTGTTTTGCTAGGAAAGCTTCATCTAGGAAGATGTTTAGGAAACCCGGACCTGCGATTTCAACTTTAGACGCGATACCGTCTAGGTTTAGAACGTCCAATACTTTTTGAGCAAATTCTCGTGGGTTAGTGCCTAGTCGTTTAGCAACGCCCATAACGCCGTTTGCTTGGTAGTCACCAAACTGTGGTTTTGCAGATTGACGAACAGCAGCAGGAGAGCCTGCAGGTGCGCCAGCGGCTTCTAGAGCCTGAGATACTTTGTCATTAATAAGTGCTTGGATATTCACACGCGTTTCCTTCAATTCAAGGATGATAAGAGTGGCCGTTAATTCTTGGTCATTAAACTGGTTAATTATGCTTCTAGTTAACGATTTAATGCCAAAATCAGCAGCAGACTCTGTTTAAGTTCACAGAAATGGCGGTAATCATACCAATTTTGTGGGGTTTCTTATAGGTCGAATTGATAGAAAATTAACATTTCCTGAGTGGTTTTTGACAATCGACTTTTACCAAGACGCGTTTGCATGTTTAAGGATCGGAAAGAACATAGTTATTGAGTATCTTTTGTAAAAGCAACGCTTGTTGCAAAAGGCAAAACTGATAACATGCAGCCATTATTTGGAGAACGCAGACAATGATGATGAGCCTGAAGCAAGCTGAACTAGAACCACAACAAATGATCGCCCGCCTTGATACCTTTATGGCAAAAATCGAGAACCTAGGAAATACACTGGGTTTAGATTTAAGCTTTGCTCAAGCGGATCATATTGCGCTGCGAGTCAATGACACTGAGTTAGCCAAATCTGCGCATCAAGCATGGTCTGAGTACGGCTCTACCATTTCAGAGGCGATGATCAATGGTCGTCCAATTGTGGTGTTGGCTTTCGATGAACCCTTGCAAAGCCTTGGCTGGAAAATTGAATGCTTGGAGTTGCCATATCCAGCAGAAGGTAAGATTTACCCAAGCCAAGATTGGGAACATGTAGAGTTTGTGATTCCGTCTCATGCCCAAACGGCTGATGAGTATCTAGCGGATCTTAAAGAAACTTACCCGCAGTTCGCTGCTAACTTTGAAACGCTGGCTGAGCAAGGTATTAAGATCAAACTCTCTAGTCCGAAAGGCGAGGGGGAACGCTTGAATAACCCAACAGTGGCTTTTAAACATCAAGGGATTTGCATCAAGCTGCACCCACACTCACTTAAGCGTATTGTTGAATCTGAACAGGCTTAATTTGAGTAGAGAGTTGCTAGGAAAAGACTCCTGAACTCGCCTAGGCTCGTCGGAATGACGGATGTGGGCTAGGCTTGTGCCTTACAATCATTCGGTTTGAGTGGATTGTTTCCGAGCCATAGTTTTTGCTAGCTAGAGAACGACGTCATTCCCGATAGCGACGAAGGAGCGTAGTCGGGAATCTCTTAAAGTTACCCTGAACATTAAATATAAAAAACGCGCAGTGGGTTAACCCTATTGCGCGTTTTTTATTGGATTCTAGCTGGAAGTCGAACTTAAATTAGCAACTTACAGAATCACAGTCTTGTTGCCGTAAACAAACACGTGATCATTGATCACCTTGTTTAGCGCCTTACTCAATACGTTCTTCTCTACGTCACGACCCGCTTGCGCCATGTCTTTCGCGCTGAAGTTGTGATCCACTGGAATAACGTCTTGCTTAATGATCGGTCCTTCATCGAGATCATTAGTCACGAAGTGTGCCGTTGCACCAATGATCTTTACGCCACGCTCATACGCTTGTTGGTATGGCTTCGCACCGATAAACGCTGGCAAGAAGCTGTGGTGGATATTGATGATCTTGTGGTTGTACCTTTCAACAAATCCCGGAGTCAGTACTCGCATGTACTTAGCCAAAACAAGGTAATCCGCCTCGTATTGGTCAATCACTTCTAGCATCTTCTTCTCATGCTCTTCACGGTTTAGCCCTTCGTGAGAAACATGGTGGTAAGGGATGTCAAAACGCTCGGTTAGGCTTTGTAGAATGTCATAGTTGCCAACCACTGCTGCGATTTCCACGTCTAAACTGCCATCGAAGTTCTTCATTAGAATGTCGCCAAGGCAGTGCGCCTCTTTGGTCACGAGTATCACAACACGCTTGCGAGATGAATCAACAAGTTTACGCTTCGTATTTTGTGGCAGCGCCTGGTCTAAATCGGCAAGCAAGGTTTCGTCATTGAAATACCCTTCAAGCTCGGTGCGCATAAAGAAATGGCCACTTGTGTTATCTACGAACTCATTGTTGTGAATAATATTGAGTTGGTGCTTATAACAAATGTTGGTGATCTTAGAGATGAGGCCCGGGGCATCAGTACAATGTGTTAGTAAAGTTTTTCTTTCCATTTGCATCTTACTTCCATGAAATATTTTTATTCTTCAAATTAAATGCAGGCCGTCGAACGGTGAACTGAGCCGCAATATCACCGTTATAATTAATCTATTATCAAGTTGGTTTCAACAAATTCTGCTGCTCATTTATCGCTTTGATAAATTGTTTGATATAGAAATATCAGTTTTTAGATAGGAAAACAGGCAGAAGCTTCATTTTTAAAGTTTTGACCGTAGTACGCATTTGAACTTCAACCGAGGCATTTACGCCTTGGCCAAAAATAGAGGTGATACTTATGGATAAAGAGTTACTAGCAAAAAAACTGTACTGCCAGCGAGTGAATTCATTGGTGGGTGGTACGGAGTTAGATGGTAATGTTCTAGATGAAATGTGGGTAAGCAAGACCTCGCCAACCGATGCAGTGAAGGCCATGCAACCTTGTGATAACCATTTTGAAGGCGCCTCTTGGTTGTCACGTTATCTAAGTCGAAAATAAAAATGACTCTCTAATTCTTACTTCTTCAGTTCTTACCTTTAAGGTAACTCAAGTCACGTCAAACTAAACCAAACACCTCCGGTGCGAAGTCATTCTTGATTCGCGCCGGCTCACTAAACCTGCCATAATTCGTCTTCTATTTTTCTAAACTTCGTATTCTATGATATCTAAAACGTTTTCTGCTGATGGTGCTCTGGGTAAAGCGATCCCAGGGTTTCAGCCACGACAAGCTCAGCTAGACATGGCTGAAGCGGTTTCACAAGCTATTGAGCAACAGAGCCAATTAGTTGTTGAAGCGGGAACGGGTACCGGTAAGACCTTTGCTTACTTAGTGCCAGCGCTGCTTAGTGGCAAGAAAACCATCATTAGTACGGGGTCTAAAAACCTTCAAGAACAGCTGTTTCACCGAGATTTACCATTGATGGTCGATGCGCTTGGCTTTTATGGTCAGGTTGCGTTACTTAAAGGGCGTTCAAACTATTTGTGTTTGGACAGACTCAGCCGTCAAATGATCGAGAGTCATGGTGCTCATACCGATCCAACACTGCTGGCTCAGTTAGTCAAAGTTCGTAGTTGGTCGTCATCCACTCAAACGGGGGATTTAGGCGATTGTGATGATATCGCTGAAGACAGCCCAATCATTCCTACGATTACTTCCACTAACGACAACTGCTTAGGTAAAGAGTGCCCAAGCTACACCGATTGCTTTGTGCTTAAGGCGCGTAAAAAAGCGATGGATTCGGATGTGGTTGTTGTAAACCATCACCTATTCTTAGCGGACTTAGCGATTAAAGAAACCGGGTTCGGTGAGCTAATCCCAGAAGCAGACGTGTTTATCTTCGATGAAGCCCATCAGCTTCCTGATATTGCCAGCCAATACTTTGGTCAGTCCGTGTCGAGCCGACAGATTAATGAGCTCGCTAAAGACATCGAGATCGCCTACCGAACCGAAGCGAAAGACATGCGTCAGTTACAAAAGGTGGGGGACAGGCTCGTTCAGTCAGCTGCCGACCTACGCATTGTGTTGGGCGATACCGGCTTTCGTGGTAACTGGCGTGAAGCACTAAAGTCTGAGTCAATTGCACGAGAACTTGTTCGTCTACAAGATGCGTTGCAACTGGCCGTCGATGTATTGAAGCTAGCATTGGGTCGAAGCCAACTGTTAGACACCGCTTTTGAACGTGCGAACATGATTAAGTCACGCATTGAACGTGTGTGCGATGTGTCGATTACGGGTTACTCCTATTGGTATGACACAACACCAAGGCAATTCGCTTTGCACATCACACCACTGTCGGTTGCGGATAAATTCCATGAGCAAATCGAACTTAAACCGGGCGCTTGGGTATTTACCTCAGCAACCTTGGCGGTGTCAGATGATTTCGATCACTTTACCTCTCGACTTGGCTTAAAGCCGTCGGCTCAGTTTTCACTGCCGAGTCCATTTGATTATCCGAATCAGGCACGTTTATGTGTGCCTCGTTATCTTCCAGAACCCAATAGTCCGGGTTTGGCGGATAAGTTAGTTCGAATGCTGACTCCGGTGATTGAGCAAAACCAAGGCCGCTGTTTTTTCTTGTGTACTTCACACAGCATGATGAAAGAGTTGGGTGAGCGATTCCGAGAAACCCTCACTGTACCAGTCCTATTACAAGGTGAGACAAGCAAGCAAAAAACCTTAGCCGAGTTCATGGAATTAGGTAACGCATTGCTCGTAGCTACAGGTGCTTTCTGGGAAGGGATAGATGTTAGGGGCGACGCATTAAGCTGTGTTATCATCGATAAATTGCCCTTTACCGCCCCTGATGACCCTTTACTTAAGGCTCGAATCGAGGACTGTAAGTTAAAAGGGGGTGATCCTTTTGCACAGGTACAGTTGCCAGACGCCGTGATTACCTTGAAACAAGGTGTAGGCCGATTGATACGTGACAAGCGCGATAATGGCGCTTTGATTATTTGCGATAACCGATTGGTGACTCGCGATTACGGTGGCATATTTTTGGCGAGTTTACCGCCTATCCCACGTACCCGTGATTTAGGGGTCATTAAAGAATTCTTAGCTAAAGACCATTCAATCGCTGCTGAGTAATTGGCATTGTTGAGCTTAGCCATTATTTTTAGATTAGATAACAGATATTTGAGACACAAATGAGCGCGAAAATTCTTGCAGTAGATACCGCAACTGAAAACTGTTCAGTTGCATTAGTAATGGGTGACCAGGTGTTCGCACGTAGCGAAGAGGCTCCTCGAGACCATACAAAAAAAATTCTACCTATGGTTGATGAAGTACTGAAAGAAGCGAATGTCGCTTTAACCGATATTGATGCTATCGCGTTTGGCCAAGGTCCAGGCAGTTTCACGGGTGTACGTATTGGTATTGGTATTGCTCAAGGCTTGGCTTTTGGTGCGGATTTACCGATGATCGGTGTCTCTACACTGGCTGCGATGGCGCAAGGCAGCTACCGTAAATTTGGTGAAACTCATGTTGCGACAGCGATTGATGCGCGTATGAGTGAAGTGTACTGGGCTCGCTACAGCCGTGAAGAAGATGGTCGTTGGACTGCGGTTGATGCAGAGTGTGTTACACCACCGAGTGAGTTGGCAGCGCAGCTTGAAGCGGACTCTGAAACATGGGCAAAAGTCGGTACAGGTTGGGAAGCGTACGCAGAACATATGGATACTCTAGCGATCAACACCAAAGCATGTGAAGTGCTATTCCCAGAAGCTCAAGATATGGCTTTCCTTGCTCAATTCGCTTATGCAGAAGGCAAGGCGGTTGCAGCAGAAGAGTCTGAGCCTGTTTATCTTCGTGATAAAGTGACTTGGAAAAAACTGCCTGGCCGCGAGTAAATACATATTATTTTGGCTCTGCATTTACTTTGCGGAGCCGCTATTAAAGCCAGACACAAAGTCATTAAATTAGGTACAAAATTTCTTAAGCATGGTTTCAATAAACGGCTTACCTCCTTCTTCGATAGGCAATACATCCAAAACCAATCGAACCAATAAAAAGAATGAGGTAAAAAAAGGCGATGCAAAAACCTCAGTTGGTCAGCCAACTAAGGTCGCGAATGCTGTCTCGCATTCCATTCGCCAAGTCAAAGAATCTGAGATTCACAAAGCTCAGGTTCAGTATGATCTTCCAGAAGGGCGTGGTCGACGTGCGATGGAAGAGTATATGGATGTGATGAATCAAGCTAAAAAAGAGGAACTTGCGAAGCTTATTGGAGTCGATATTTACATCTAGCTTTGTGCTTTTATTTATCCTGTTCTAAGGACCAGCATTATGTTTTCTCTCATTTCTAAATCTCGCTTATTCTTCCTTATCGCTTTCTCTTCGATGGTGATGGGGTGCTCCTCGCTACCTCAAGAACTTAATGCAAACTCTGAACAAGTGGTCACCGATTACCAAGAGTGGGTTAACACAGTGCCTGATGCGGGTGACGTTCGCTTGGGTGGCGTGATTGCTAAAGTGACCAACTTGAAAGATAAGACTCGAGTTGAAGTGGTTAATTTACCTATTTCAAGCAATGGTAAGCCAGATATTGACGCCGAGCCCAAAGGGCGTTTTGTTGGTTACATTGATGGCTACGTTGAACCATTGAGCTTTGCTGAAGGCCGCTTAGTCACTTTAGTTGGCACATCAAATGGCACTGAAGATGGCACCATTGGTGACTACCCTTACACCTTCCCAGTCATGAATGTCTACAATCAACGTTTATGGCAGATCACTGAGCGAGTGGTTATCAACGATTTTGCGCCGAACTATTACTCTTGCCGCAGTTTGCATTGTCGCAGTTTTCAAACCATGCCTAAGTCAGGGCGTGTGATTCAAGATGTGGAATAGTCGAACCTAACCCCGACACACTTAACGATAGGGACAACTTAAAATCAATGATTGAAAAGTCATACTCCCTTGCGAGCGGGACGCTTGCCACACAACAGATAGGCAACCCACAAACGACCGCAACGACGGTCGTTTTTATTCATGGGTGGTTGGATAATTCGTCCAGCTTTAATCAGGTTATGCAGCAAGTCGCCAAGTTTGCTCCCAATGCTCACCTTGTTGCTATCGATCTCTTCGGACACGGCTTCTCGTCGCATAAATTGGGAAGTTACTACCCATTTCATGATTATATTGATGACTTGCATCAGTTGGTGACTAAATTATCGCCAAACAGACTGGTACTGGTAGGACATTCACTTGGTGCATTGATAGCAAGTTGCTATAGTGCCGCCTTTCCTGAAAAGGTGTCAGGATTAATTCAAATTGAAGGTCACGGACCTCTTTCTGAAGCTCCCCACGAAACAGTCTCTCGCTTGAGGGATGGGGTACTCAGTCGTCTTCGACAGCGAAGAAAGCCTTCACGTCCTTTGGCAAGCCTTGAGGATGCTATTAAGCTGAGAGCTCACGCCAACCAAATTAATGCTGAATTAATCGCTCCTATTGTTGAGCGAGGTATTGTCGAGTTCGAGAACTCTTGGCAATGGCGATGCGACCCTAATCTAAAATGTGACTCGTTATATCGAATGTCACAGGCGCACGCTGAAGCGATTATGGCGGCTATTGAATGCCCTCAATTAATAATCCTAGGGAATGGTGGATTCCGACATTTGCAGCATAATCGCTACAAATCAGTGCATAGTCCTCTGCATATAGAGACTGTTCCTGGCGGACATCATTGTCATTTAGAGAGCCCAGAGCTAGTTTCAGAGCTAATTCTTGGTGTAGTTAACAAAATTTAAACAAGTGTTTGAGCCTTTTAGTGCTCATGCACTAAAGCTGTGCTGTAATACCGCAATGATAAAAAGCGGCGAAGCAGTCGTCAGCTGATAAACGAGGAGTAACATCGTGGATAAACCTTGGCTTTCACGTTATCCAAGTGACGTACCAGAAACGATCAACCCAGATCAGTACCCATCTCTTGTAGAAATGTTTGAACAGTCGGTACAGAAGTACGCAGACCAACCTGCATTCGAGAACATGGGCTCGATTATGACATTCCGTAAGCTAGAAGAGCGCAGCCGTGCTTTTGCCGCTTACCTGCAGAATGACTTGAAACTGAAGAAGGGCGATCGCGTCGCGCTAATGATGCCAAACCTACTGCAATACCCAATTGCACTGTTTGGTGTATTGCGTGCCGGTATGATTGCAGTGAATGTCAACCCACTGTACACACCTCGTGAGCTTGAACATCAACTGAACGATTCTGGTGCAAAGGCGATTGTTATCGTATCTAACTTTGCGAGCACGCTAGAGAAAGTGGTTGATAACACGCCGGTTAAACACGTAGTTCTAACTAGCCTAGGGCAAATGCTGCCACGCGCGAAAGGTACAATTGTCGATTTCGTAGTGAAGTACGTAAAAGGCATGGTGCCTAAGTATGACCTGCCGGGTGCTATTTCATTCAGAAAAGCACTGCACAAAGGTCGCCGTCTTCAGTATGTGAAGCCGTTTATGGCGGGTGATGACATTGCATTCCTACAGTACACGGGTGGTACAACGGGTGTAGCTAAGGGCGCAATCCTAACGCACCGCAATATGATTGCGAACGTACTTCAAGCGAAAGGGGCTTACGGTCCTGTTCTGCAAGAAGGCCGCGAGTTGGTTGTAACAGCACTGCCGCTTTACCACGTATTTGCACTGACCGTGAACTGCTTACTGTTTGTTGAGATGGGTGGTCGTAACCTTCTAATTACTAACCCTCGTGATATTCCAGGTTTCATTAAAGAGCTACAAAAGGTTCCGTTTACCGCGATTACTGGCGTAAATACCCTGTTCAATGCGTTGGTAAATAACGAAGATTTCCATGAATTGGATTTCAGTAACATGCGTTTATCTGTTGGCGGCGGCATGGCGGTTCAACGCGCTGTTGCTGAGCAATGGAAGAAAGCAACAGGCGTTCACCTATTGGAAGGCTATGGGTTAACCGAGTGTTCACCACTGGTAACGGGTAACCCATACGATCTAAAAGACTACACAGGTGCAATCGGCCTACCTGTACCATCGACAGAAGTTCGTATTGTTGATGATGAAGGGAAAGTAGTAGGCAATGACCAAGTGGGTGAATTGCAGGTTCGTGGCCCTCAAGTGATGCAAGGTTACTGGCAGCGCCCTGAAGCGACTAAAGAAGTGATCGATCAAGACGGTTGGCTATCTACAGGTGACATCGTTAAGTTTGATGACGAAGGCTTGTTGTACATCGTAGACCGTAAGAAAGACATGATTCTTGTGTCTGGATTCAACGTTTACCCGAACGAGATTGAAGACGTAGTGGCTCTGCATGGCAAAGTGTTAGAAGTAGCAGCTATCGGCCAGCCTCATGAAGTGTCTGGTGAGCTGGTTAAGATCTACGTTGTTAAGCGCGATCCTAGCCTGACTAAAGAAGACATTATCGCGCACTGTCGTGAGCACCTAACGGGTTACAAGATCCCTAAATTAGTCGAGTTCAGAGATGATCTTCCAAAGACTAACGTAGGTAAGATCTTACGCCGCGTACTGCGTGAAGAAAACGATGCAGAACTTGCGAAACGCGCTAGCAAATAATTAGCCCGTTTACGCGAAAGTACTGCACCATAACCATTGAGGCGCTTAATCTAAGCGAGCGCTGAAAAATGGTGTTAGAATGCCGACAGTTAATGTCGGCATTTTTGTATCCGGCGATCAAATAGAAACCAGTGAGAGTTTTTGTGGATTATCAAATCATTACCCAATTGAAAGACCTTGAGCGAGTTTGCCAACAAGCACGTGAAGCCGATGTCGTTATGCTTGATACGGAGTTCGTTCGTACAAGAACCTATTACCCTCAATTAGGCTTGATTCAGTTATTTGATGGTGAAACGCTGTCACTGATTGACCCTATTGCTCTTGGTGAAATGACACCATTTGTTGGATTGTTGAAAGATGCTTCTGTTCTGAAAGTACTGCACGCTTGCGGTGAAGATTTGGAAGTGTTCCAGAACGCATTCGGTTGTACGCCAACTCCAATGGTCGACACACAGATCATGGCGGCTTTCTTGGGTCATGGTTTATCAACAGGCTTTGCTGCTCTGGTTTCAGAGTTTGTCGGTGTCGATCTCGATAAGAGTGAATCTCGCACTGACTGGCTAGCGCGTCCGCTTTCTCAAAAGCAATTGGACTACGCGGCGGCAGATGTGCATTACCTGATGCCAATGTACAACAAGCTTCTTGAAAAAGTGATGGAAGCTGGCTGGTGGGAAGCGGCTCAACAAGAGTCTGATTTACAAGTTGCCAAGCGCATCCGTAAAGTAAACCCAGATACTGCCTACCTTGATATTAAAGGGGCATGGCAGCTTAAACCTAAGCAGCTAGCGATCTTACGACCTCTAGCAACTTGGCGTCTAAAAGAAGCAATCAAGCGCGATTTAGCGCTGAACTTTGTCTTCAAAGAACAAGACCTATGGGCTGTGGCTCGTTTCGCGATGAAAGATCCTAAGCACATGGAGCAAGAAGGTTTTGATTACCGCTCTGTACGCCGCCATGGTGCGAAGATTAGCTCAATCGTTAAGTTGGCGGAACACACGCCTGAAGAAGAGTACCCAGCACCAGTAGAACGTTTAATGGACTTCCCTGGCTACAAGCAACTTTTCAAAGTGCTGAAAGATGAAGTGAAAACAGCATCACAGCACAGCGGTTTGGCTACGGAATTCTTAGCATCTAAGAAGCAACTTAACCAAGTGTTAAGCTGGGTGTGGAAGCACGATCGTAACCCAGAAAAACTGCCTGATGTTATGCAAGGCTGGCGTTTAGATCTGGTTGGCGAAAAGCTGAATAAAGCGATTAAGTAACCTGTTCTTGTTCTAAGAGTTAGCCAGCTACAGATATAAAATGCAGACACAAAAAAGAGAGCCTAGGCTCTCTTTTTTATTTAATCTGCTGACTACTTACAAGATAACGAAGATCACTTATCGTCTTCTGGTAGCTTAACATTCAGCTCTAATACTGAGATGTCGTCATCTTTGTGTTCGAACGTCAGATCAACCATTGATGGATCGACCTCAACGTACTTTGCAATACACTTCAAGATGTCTTCTTTCAGTTGCGGTAAGTACGATGGAGCAGGGTCGTCATGACTGCGGCGCTCAGCAACAATGATCTGCAAACGCTCTTTGGCTAGGTTTGCGGTCGTCTTTTTCTGTGGTCTGAAAAACTCTAGTAATGACATTGCGTATTAGCCCCCGAACAGTCTTTTGAAGATGCCTTTCTTCTGTTCCGTTAAGAAACGGAAGTCCACTTGGCTACCTAGTAGTCGCTCTACAGTATCATTGTAAGCCATACCTGCGTCGGTTGCTTCGTCAAAGATAACTGGAACACCCTTGTTCGATGCATTCAGTACCGCTTGGCTCTCTGGAATCACGCCCAGTAGAGAGATGTGTAGGATCTCTTCAACGTCTTCAACACTTAGCATCTCACCTTGAGTTACGCGTGCTGGGTTGTAGCGAGTCAGTAGAAGGTGTGTTTTCACTGGCTCTAAGCCGTCTTCTGAACGACGAGATTTAGAGTCAAGAATACCTAGAATACGGTCTGAGTCGCGTACAGAAGAGACTTCAGGGTTAGTCGTTACAATCGCTTCATCAGCAAAGTACAACGCCATTAGAGCGCCTTGTTCGATACCCGCAGGAGAATCACAGATGATGAAATCAAAGCCCATTTCATCTAGCTCATCAAATACGCGACGAACACCATCTTTGGTTAGTGCATCTTTATCACGAGTTTGAGAAGCAGGAAGAATGAACAGGTTCTCTGTGCGCTTGTCTTTGATCATCGCTTGGTTCAGCGTAGCTTCACCATTGATAACGTTAACGAAATCGTAAACGACACGACGCTCACAACCCATGATTAAATCTAGGTTACGCAGACCGATATCAAAGTCGATAACTGCGGTTTTCTTCCCTTTTAAAGCCAGACCTGAGGCAATAGCTGCACTAGAGGTCGTTTTGCCTACCCCGCCTTTACCTGACGTTACAACGATAATGCGTGCCATTCTGTTTTCCTTTTATTTCTCTTATATTGCGAGGACGTCAACGTGTAATACATCGTTTGCCATACTGAACATGGTTTTCTTCTGCCAGTACTCGCTTTCAATTTGATCGCTGAGCCAGTAATTTCCCGCAATGGAAACCAGCTCGGCTTGTAAATCATTACAAATTATTTTTGCTTCAGTTTGACCACTTGCACCTGCAATCGCGCGGCCGCGTAATGTGCCATGTATATGGATGCTGCCATCGGCAATCACTTCTGCACCCGCACTCACATGGCTAAGGATCAACAGATCGCCATCTTTCGCATAAACCTGCTGACCAGAACGAATTGGGGTTCGAACCACCTTAATCGGCGCCATCTTAGCCGGTGCTTGCGATGGAGATTTACTTGCCGTCATGACTGCAAAGCCCGCTTCTTTCGCTAGATTTTGCATACGCTTATCAGAACAGCCAGCCACGCCAACCGGGATCATGCCCGCTTGAGAGATACCATTTTTCAGTTGCACAAAATCGATATCGCCTGCGACTTTACTGATGTTGATAACAACAGGCGCGGCGGCGAAAAACGTAGGTGCTTGGTCTACCTTCTCTTGAAGAAAAGACACTGCATTTTCGACTTGATCATCGGATAAGTGCAAAACAGATAGCGTAAAGCTGCTACCTTTTAGATCTGGGTTACTAGACATCGAAAAACTACAGGACCTCAATAGCGAATTGGTACAATTTCTTTATCAATAAAATAAAGGGCATTGCCTGAAACTAGGTTTATCATGTTATATTCCCAAACCAAGCACAGCAAGTAATCTTGTTGTCAAATGGACGTTTTGTTCCCAATATTTCCCTAACATAAACTATTGATCTCGCAAGTGAGAGTTTTGTAGTCATAATCAATTAAAAAGGTTTGTCATGCTGTGTTCTATATATAAAAGCTCAAAGAAAGAAGGAACATACCTTTATATCCCTAAGAAGGATGATTTTTCACAAGTTCCTGACGCATTGATGCAAATGTTTGGTAAACCTAGTTTTGTAATGGTAATTAAAATGGATGGCCGTAAACTGGCTCAAGTGAACATCGAAAAAGTGAAAGAATCACTGAATACCGATGGTTTCTTTTTGCAGGTTCCGCCACCACCAGTTAACGAACTTGAGCTTCATAAAGAGCGTAAAGCTCAACAGAAATCTCAAGACGAAGAGTGATAGCCACCTCAATTCAAGGAGGAGTGATTGTTGAGTAAATTTTCGAAAACCATATTGGCTGTGTCGGCATTACTATTGGGTAATAGCTTGACCATTAGCTCAGTGCACGCTGAAGAATTGAGCTTCGAACAATATGTAGAAAAACTAAAGCAACAAGGCCGTGAAGAAGGCATCTCTGAAACGATCATTGATGAAGCCTTTGATGGTGTAACGTTTAAGCCAAGAGCGGTGAAAGCCGACAAGAATCAACCTGAGAAAAAACTGACTCTGGATGAATACATTCCACGAGCAGTGCCTGATTGGAAAGTGAAGCAAGCCAGATCACTTTATAAGAAGCATTACACAGCGCTAAAGCGTATTGGTGATGAATATGGTGTTCAACCAAGATTCATTGTCGCGCTATGGGGTGTTGAGAGTAACTTTGGTAAGTTCACTGGTAACTACAGTGTTATCGATGCGCTAACGACCATGGCTTACGAAGGACGCAGAGAAGCGTTTTTCCGCAGCGAAGCGATGGCGGCGTTGAAGATTCTTGATCAAGGCCATATTGCACCAAAAGAGATGAAAGGCTCTTGGGCGGGCGCAATGGGTCAGCCTCAATTTATGCCAAGCTCATTCTTAGCATATGCGGCTGATGGTAATGGCGACGGTAAGAAAGACATTTGGGGCACTGAAGAAGACGTATTTGCTTCAGCGGCAAATTATCTCAGCCAATCAGGATGGGATGACAAATATACTTGGGGTCGTCAGGTTCATGTTCCGTCATCTGTGTCGATCGATTTACAAGGTCGAACTGAAGACAAAGCGAAATACTTAAAAGAGTGGTCTGAACTCGGTATTAAGCGTTATGACGATCGCCCACTGCCAACACTTGATGAAGACATTAAAGCTTGGTTAATCATGCCGGATGATGAAACCGGACGTTCGTACCTCATTTATAACAACTACAATGTGTTAATGAAGTGGAATCGTTCTTACTACTTTGCTTTGGCAGTAAGCCACCTAGCCGACAGAATTAAGTTTGATTAATTGGCATAGCTTGCTTTGATAGCATTTGGCCTACCATAGGCAGAACGAACTAAAGGACTCTTCGGAGTCCTTTTTGATTTTATATTTTAGAGATTTGAGAAGGTGGCCTTGTGCTAACAGATAGAGCTGCACAGATGGTGATATTCCATGCGTTAATTAAGCATGAAGGCTTTACCAGTGCTGCAAAGAGCTTAAATGTTTCAGTGTCTCATATCAGCAAGCAAGTCGCTTTGCTTGAAGACTCGATAGGAATCAAGCTGGTGCAAAGGACGACACGAAGCCTCACGCTTACCGAAGCGGGAGACGTGTTCTATCAACACTGTGAGCAGCTGTTTAACA
Source organism: Vibrio sp. 10N.286.55.E10 (assembly GCF_002872555.1). NCBI lineage: Bacteria > Pseudomonadati > Pseudomonadota > Gammaproteobacteria > Vibrionales > Vibrionaceae > Vibrio > Vibrio sp. 10N.286.55.E10. The sequence goes on along the minus strand of NZ_MCSD01000008.1, from coordinate 84,675 downwards.
CGGTGAAATCAGCTCAGATGGATATGGACAGCCAGCGCGATGATATCTCTGGAATACTGCGCGTCGGTTTGTCGCAGTCATTTGGCACGCTGCATATCATTCCCGCGATCGACCAACTCAGACAGCTTTACCCACAGCTGAGAATCGAGGTTCACTTGTTCGATTATAAGGTGGATATGATTGAAGAGCGTTTGGATCTCTGGATCACCAACAATGAAGACTTGCCTGAAGGTTACATTGCGCAGCGATTAGCCGACAGCCAGTTTGTAGTGGCTGCATCACCGGATTATCTGATTAAGGCCGGGACGCCGCATGTGCCTTCTGATCTGATTGACCACAATTGCCTTATCTATCGCAGCCGAGAGCGAGATTACACATCGTGGGCGTTTGATAACGGGCAAGAAAACCTTAGTGTTAAAGTCGCGGGCGATTACTCAGTCGATTTGGCTGAGGCTGTACGAGACGCAGCAGTATCAGGGTGGGGTGTTGCTTATTTGGCGACTTACTTAGTGAAAGAAGAGTTTAGAACGGGTAAGTTGATTCAAGTATTACCAGAGTGGAGAGCCAGTCAGCTGATGCCATTCTATGCTGTTTACCCAAGCAGAAAGAACATGCCGAAGAAGCTTTCAGCGGTGATTGAGTTCATTAAAGATCATATAGGGTCGCCGACGTATTGGGACAAAAACCTCAAAACTTGTGTTGAACTGCATCGCTAACTGTTTCCTAATCTATAAATATAATTTCCATATGGAAAAAGTACGCTTTTTAATCAAAGTTAATTATTAAAATTCAATAACTTAATTATACTCATAGTTAAACCTTGATTACCCCAACATCACGTTAACAACCTCAGCTTGCCGCAAACGATTTCCTCTATAGAATGCGTCGCCTTTCCTATCTATAACTTTTAGGTTGACGCACATGGCTTCCCTACTTGGAATTATCACTATTTTAGTTGCCGCTTGGTTACTATCTACGGACAGAAAAAATATTCCACTAAGAACAGTCTCTTTGGCTTTCTTATTACAAATCTCATTCGCGCTGTTGGTTCTGTATGTACCAATGGGTAAAGAAGCGTTGAATGCAGCCACAGGTGCGGTATCTAGCTTGATCAACTACGGTCAAGAGGGGATTAACTTTCTATTTGGTGGCCTAACGAATAACGGATTTGTTTTCGCGATTAATGTTCTTGGCATCATTATCTTTTTCTCTGCATTGATTTCAGGTTTGTACCACATTGGCTTTATGCCAAAGGTGATCAACCTTATTGGTGGTGCGCTACAGAAGTTCTTGGGTACAGGTCGTGCAGAATCACTGTCTGCGACTGCCAATATCTTTGTCGGCATGATTGAAGCGCCATTGGTGGTTAAACCTTACCTAAAGCACATGACGGATTCACAACTGTTTGCTGTGATGGTGTGTGGTTTGGCTTCTGTAGCTGGTGGTACGTTAGTGGGTTATGCATCTCTTGGCGTTGACTTAAACTTCCTGATCGCTGCGGCATTCATGTCTGCACCAGCCGGTCTACTGATGGCTAAAATCTTAGTACCTGGCAGCCCAGATGACGCTCAAGAAAATATTGAGTCTGATGTAGAAATTCCACGAGCAACAAACGTAGTTGAGGCAATGGCAGATGGGGCTATGTCTGGACTTCGTATTGCCGTTGCAGTGGGTGCAACACTTCTTGCCTTTATCAGTGTGATTGCAATGCTGAATGGCTTGCTAGGTATTGTTGGTGGCTGGTTTGGCGTAAACCTAAGCTTCGAACTTATCCTAGGTTATGTGTTTGCACCCGTTGCATGGCTAATCGGTGTACCGTGGTCTGAGGCTGTGGTTGCAGGTTCATTGATCGGTAACAAGATTGTCGTGAACGAGTTCGTGGCTTTCATCCAACTAATGGATGCTAAAGAGGCACTGAGTGAGCACTCTCAAGCGATCGTAACTTTTGCTCTATGTGGCTTTGCTAACATCTCTACCATGGCAATTTTGATCGGTGGTTTGGGTAGCTTAGTTCCAGAGCGTCGCTCTTTCATCTCACAATATGGCTTCAAAGCAATTTGTGCGGGTGTGTTTGCTAACTTGATGAGTGCAGCGATTGCTGGTGTTGTACTTTCTCTGTAGCTAACTGATCATGACTTTACTCTCCCTATAGTAAAGTGACTGATTAATCACAATAATATTCGGTTAGCGTGAAAAAGAGAGCCTATAGTGTAAGAACGTAGGCTTTCTTATTTCATTGAATAGTTTGTACCACAGGGTGTGGTGCAAACCTTTTAGGGGCACAAATGGATTTGTCGATTACTTCTTCTTTGGCGTTAATTGGACTTTTGTCTTTAGCTTGTCAGCTGCTCGGTTGGCGTTTACGTCTTCCCGCGATTCTTCCTCTCCTTATCGTCGGCCTATTGTTAGGTCCTGGCTTGAATATCTTAAATCCCGATGCCATTTTTGGTGATGTGTTGTTTCCTATGATTTCATTAGGGGTTGCCATCATCCTGTTTGAAGGGGCATTAACCCTAAATTTTAAAGAAATCAGAGGCCATGGCCGGATGGTGACTCACCTCGTGAGTTTCGGTATGTTGATTACCTGGGCCTGTATCGTGGTGGGTGCTTACTACTTTGTGGACTTTAGTTGGCCGTTAGCCGCATTGTTTGGTGCATTAGTCGTGGTAACTGGCCCAACGGTGATCGTACCCATGCTTCGCAGTATTCAGCCTAAATCTTCTCTAGGCAGTATCTTGCGATGGGAGGGGATAGTGATTGATCCCATTGGCGCTCTGTTTGCTGTTCTGGTTTATGAATACATCGTCTCTTCGGCCGACCCTACAGGACATGTACTTTCAGCTCTGGGACTAACCTTAACCATTGGTTTAGGTTTAGGGATCATCGGTGGCTATTTGATTGCCAAGATGCTGCAAGGGCATTGGGTACCGCACTATTTACGTAATGTGGCTGTATTGACGCTAATGCTCGCTGCGTTCTCTTTCTCGAATGACTTGAGTGAAGAATCGGGTTTATTAACCGTGACCATCATGGGGATCTGGCTTGCCAACGTGAAAGGCTTGGATATCGAAGACATCATCGAATTCAAAGAAACCCTGACCGTATTACTCATTTCAGCGTTGTTTATTCTGTTAGCGAGTAGACTCGATTCAGGAACCTTCCTCTCGATAGGTTGGGGCGGTATTAGTTTATTAGCGGTGGTTATGCTGGTGGCTCGCCCGTTAAGTGTGTGGATCAGCGGGATCGGCACGGATCTTACCTCTGCGGATAAATGGTTTTTGAGCTGGATGGCGCCGCGCGGGATCGTTGCAGCCGCGGTTTCTTCTCTGTTTGCAATCAAGCTTCAAGAAAAACAATTAATAGAAGGCGCAGACCTGCTGGTACCAATGGTGTTCTTGATCATCATCGGTACAGTTGTGATTCAAAGCCTCACCGCGAGTTGGTGGGCAAGAAGGCTAGGTGTGACTCAAGAGAAGGCACAAGGCGTTATCTTCTTTGGTGCGACTCAGTTTTCACGCCAGTTTGCCAAAGTATTGGCGACACACAACATCAATAGTGTGCTTGCCGATACCAACTGGGAAAGCATTCGCTTAGCACGCATGGATAACTTGAATGTCTACTTTGGTAATCCAGCTTCGAGTCACGCTGAAAATAATCTGGAATTGGATGGAGTAGGGCGTGCGATGATCGTCTCGCCTTATCGTCAAACCAACCCATTAGTTAGCATGCACTATCAAGACGAGTTTGGTGAAAATAAGGTGTTTGAGCTTGAGTCATCAGAGAATAAACATGAAAGGCATCAGGTGAACCGCGATGGCAACAGAAGCTTGTTTTCGGAAGGAGTTACCTATTCCAAGCTTAACTCGTTGATGGCTCAGGGTAGCCAAATTAAAAGTACAGGTTTGACCGAGGCATTTGATTTAAACGAGTTTAACGCGCTGTACCCTAAAGCCATTCCTCTTGGGGTGATTACTGGCGGTGATTTCCGTTTAATTACACAAGGATCTGAGTTGGAAAAACTCATATCAACGGAGTGTGAGCTTATTAGTTTATTACCGCCTTCTGAACAGACGGAAAAAGTCGAGAATCCAGATAAGTAGCGAATAGCAGTGCATCAAAAGCGAGTCGCCCTGTTTCAAAACGAATGTCTAAGTATCAAAAAAGCCGCAGCGTTCATCACGTTGCGGCCTTCTAATTTTATTTATATGCGCTGCGGATTACTTCGAGTGAAATTGCTCACAAGCGATCATGGTGTTCTCGATTAGGCTCGCCACCGTCATTGGACCAACACCACCCGGTACAGGCGTGATGAAGCTTGCGCTTTCTTTCGCTACGTCGTATTCAACGTCACCCACTAGTTTGCCAGATTCCAAACGGTTGATACCCACATCGACCACAACAGCGCCTTTCTTGATCCAAGCACCTGGAATGAAGTTTGGCTTACCTACTGCAACTACAACAACGTCTGCTTGACGCACGTGGCCTTCAAGGTCTTTGGTGAAGCGGTGACATGTTGTCGTTGTACAACCTGCTAGAAGGAGCTCTAGCGTCATTGGGCGACCTACGATGTTTGATGCGCCAACGACAACCGCGTGCTTACCACGTAAATCGATGTTGTAACGGTCAAGCAGCGTGATGATGCCTTTTGGCGTACAAGAGCGAAGCTTAGGCATACGCTGAGCCAAACGGCCGACATTGTATGGGTGGAAGCCATCAACGTCTTTTTCTGGCGTGATACGCTCAAGAACGTGAGTGCTATCAATACCAGCAGGTAGAGGCAGTTGAACCAGAATACCGTCGATCTCTGGGTCTTGGTTCAGTTGGTCTACCAGTGTTAACAATTCGTCTTCTGTCGCAGTGGCTGGCAAGTCGTAAGATTTAGACACGAAGCCAACTTCTTCACACGCTTTACGCTTACTTCCAACGTAAACCTGAGAAGCAGGGTCTTCACCCACTAAAACAACCGCTAGGCCCGGAGCGCGTAATCCAGCTTCAGTACGAGCTTTTACACGTGCAGCAACTTCGGAGCGAACCGTTTGAGAAATTAGCTTTCCATCAATATTTTGAGCAGTCATGAATTTCCTTAGTATTGATATTCAAGTTAGTGGCTGATGTTTTTGGCGCATTATTCCAGAAAATCTTTTTGATTACCATCAAGCAAACGTTTGCTTTGTTCTATTTTCCAACACTTATATGTTTGTTGCCCTTTTTTTACTCACTTAGATCAGAATGTTACATAAAGCCGTTGCTTTACTGATTCGAATTCGTATAATTCGTTCCTGTAGCGCGCCCTTAGCTCAGCTGGATAGAGCACCTCCCTTCTAAGGAGGTGGTCGAAGGTTCGAATCCTTCAGGGCGTGCCATTATTTAAAGAAACCCGATAACTCTCCGAGTTGTCGGGTTTTTTGCTTTCTTACCATAATAAAAATACTCTTCTCAAAGCGCCACTCATTTCCCCGCGTTATTCATTTCATTCGGCTCATGTAATAGAAAGTTAAAATTGTTCGTTTTTTGGGGTTTACATCATTTGGTAATAAAGCCACTATGAATTCACGAAGAATAGACAAGTAAAGCTGTTAGCCAGTCGGTTTCGGAATCAAACCTTCTGCTCAATAGCTGATTTAGAGGAAGTAATGGCAGGAAACAGTATCGGACAACATTTCCGCGTGACCACGTTCGGAGAAAGTCACGGTATCGCACTAGGATGTATCGTAGATGGGTGCCCACCAGGATTAGAAATTACCGAAGCAGACCTTCAAAGAGATTTGGATCGTCGTCGCCCTGGTACTTCTCGTTATACAACGGCTCGCCGTGAAGCGGATGAAGTGAAAATCTTATCAGGTGTATTTGAAGGCCAAACTACGGGCACTTCTATTGGTCTATTGATTGAAAATACAGACCAACGCTCTAAAGACTATTCCGAAATTAAAGACAAGTTCCGCCCAGGCCACGCTGACTATACGTACCATCAAAAGTACGGTGTACGTGATTACCGAGGTGGTGGTCGTTCTTCAGCTCGTGAAACTGCAATGCGCGTTGCTGCAGGTGCAATAGCGAAGAAATACCTAAAACAAGAATTTGGTGTTGAAATCCAAGCATACCTTTCTCAAATGGGTGATATCTCAATTGATAAAGTGGATTGGAACGAGATTGAAAACAACGCTTTCTTCTGCCCAGATGCCGACAAAGTACCAGAATTTGATCAACTGATTCGTGACTTGCTAAAAGAAGGCAACTCGATTGGTGCGAAGATTCAAGTGGTTGCGACTAAAGTGCCTGTAGGCCTTGGTGAGCCAATTTTTGATCGTCTAGATGCTGACATTGCTCACGCTCTAATGAGCATCAATGCGGTGAAAGGTGTTGAGATTGGTGATGGCTTTGACGTCGTTAATCAACGCGGTAGTGAACACCGTGATCCATTAACGCCAGAAGGTTTCAGCAGCAACCATGCTGGCGGTATCTTAGGTGGTATTTCTACTGGCCAAGATATTGTTGCAAGCATTGCGCTTAAACCAACATCAAGCATTACCGTTCCTGGTGACACGATCACTAAAGACGGTGAAGCAACGCAACTAATCACTAAAGGTCGTCATGACCCATGTGTAGGTATCCGTGCCGTGCCGATCGCAGAAGCGATGTTAGCGATTGTATTGCTTGATCACTTGCTACGTCACCGTGGTCAAAACTTTGGTGTGACAACTGAAACGCCAAAAATCTAGTTCTGCTTCGTTGTAATCAGAACAGATTTGAAACTGATTTGATAAAAACAAAGAGGGTTGCTTCGTGATGAAGCAACCCTTTTTATATTCTGCGTAATTGAGAATATATCATTTAATGTACCGAGCTTTCAGGATCAAGCTGGAACGAAGGTAAACGCCACTTGAATCGTACAGCTGCCATACGCAGCAAGTAACCAACTACAAGCGTCACAATCGTCGCGGTTACGTCGTTAATGCCAAGTTCAAGCAAACCTAGATATAAACCTGAAGCGACAAGTGCAACAGAGGCATACAGCTCTTCATGCAACACCAATGGTGTTTGACGACAGATAAGGTCGCGCAGTAAACCACCAAAGACACCCGTGACTAGCGCAGACACCATGCAGATCATTGGATGTAGACCCATGGTCATCGCTACTTTAGTACCAATGATACTGAACACGATAAGCCCTAGTGCATCTAAACGAATGAATAGCCCTTTGAGCTTGATAACCCATTTAGCCAGTCCGGTTGTAATAACACCTGCGATACAGGTGATTGCCAGATACTGTGGGTTTTCAACCCAACCTAAAGGGTAATGGCCGAGTAAGATATCTCGTACTGTACCGCCGCCAATTGCCGTTGCACTGGCAACCAACATTACACCAAACCAATCCATTTTTTGTTTGCCAGCACTGAGAGCGCCGGTCATGGCTTCTGCCGTGATGCCAATGATATACAAAACACTTAGTAGCATTGCTGTAGCTCTATAATATAGGTCTATAAATTGGAGTCTTATAGGCCTTTGGGATATAAAAATGAAGCGCGAGTGTAGTAGTAAAAACGCTGATTGACGAATGAATATTTGTACCGTGAATGGGTGTTTCAGATTAGCTAAACTAATCATTCGCCTCAAAGTAGTGTAATCTGGGATCAGCAATCGATTGTCACAGTAAAGTATTGGGGGCAACCTAATGCCATTGCTCGTGATAGGGCTTTACCGAGCGCTTAAAAAAACGCAAAATGCCCCGGTTCTTTTTACTTAAATTTGATTTTATGACGCACCAATACCCAGACATCATCGATATTTTCAATCAAACCTTTTTCGAGAGTTACAATACCAAACTCGAACTGGGTGCAGACGAGCCTATTTACCTGCCAGCCGATGGGGAGGTTCTTCATCACCGTATCGTATTTGCTCGCGGATTTTATGCGTCTGCACTTCACGAGATAGCGCACTGGTGTGTCGCTGGTCCTGAGCGTCGTTTGTTGGAAGATTTTGGCTATTGGTATGAGCCTGATGGTCGAACTGAGTCGGTTCAAGCTGAGTTTGAAAAAGTAGAAATTCGCCCACAAGCGTATGAATGGATCATTGCGATGAGCGCAGGCTTTCCTTTTAATGTCAGCTGTGACAATCTACACGGCGATTTTGAGCCAGATCGTTTGGCCTTTATGAATAAAGTACACAGCGAAGTCATGGGTATCTTTGAAGCTGGTCTTCCGCCTCGCGTAAAAATGCTCTCTGAAGCATTACGCAGCTTCTACGATGTAGAACCTTTATGTACTAGCCAATTTATTGTGAAATAAGAGAATATTATGATTATCGAATTTGAAGAAAAACTACTTGAAGTAATTGATGCTCGCATTGAAAACGCATCAGACGATGAACTGTTTGCTGGTGGTTACTTACGTGGTCATATTTCTCTGTCAGTGGCTTCATGTGAAGAAGAAGGCATTGAAGACGTAGCTGAAGTAAAAGCACGCATCGAGAAGAGCCTAGATGACGCTCGCTCTGAACTAACGCCAGCAGATCGCACCATCGTTAATGACCTTTGGGTTGAACTGCAAAACCAAGCTTAATAGCTAACAATTTATCACTATCCGCTCAGTCCCTTCCTTTCCATTTTGCTGAGCTGTTAATTATTTGAGACTCATTCGAAATTTTTGAATGAGTCCGTTCAATCCTTGTGATGGTTCCATTTTCTGACTACGTTATTCTAATCCCACTTAACGGATTTACAGAAAAGGTCACATCATGAAAGTTATCGCATTCGGCGCAAGCACAAGCTCTACTTCTATCAACAAAACTCTAGCAACTTACGCAGCTAACTTGATTGAAGGTGCTGAAGTTAAAGTTCTAAACATCAACGATTACAACGTTCCTATGTTCAGTGAAGACACTGAAAAAGAGATTGGCCAAGCGGAAGGCGCACAAGCATTCTTACGTGATTTAGCTGAAGCAGATGCGTTTGTTATCTCTTTTTCTGAGCACAACGGCCACTACCCAGCTGCGTACAAAAACCTATTTGATTGGGCGACACGCATTGAGCGCTCTGTGTTTGGCGAGAAGCCGGCGGTTTACCTAGCGACTTCACCTGGCCCAGGCGGTGCACAAACGGTACTTGGCGCAGCAACAGGTTCAGCGCCATACTTTGGCGGAAACGTAAAAGCGTCAGTTTCAGTACCAAGCTTCTACGATAACTTTGATTTTGAGTCTGGTTCTATCAGCAACGAAGAGATTGCTCAGCAGATCAAAGACGCGGTTGCTAAGCTGTAAATACAAGTTAGATCAACACGAACAACAAAAAGCCCGAGGGACATAATGTCGCTCGGGCTTTTTAGCTTTTAGTTTCAGGTATTTCCAATATTTAGATATTCAGAATAGTTGAACTAGAAACTACTGATTTGTTTTTGAGTGCTTATCTGCAACCCAGCCAGCGGTTAATGCTTTACCTTTACGCAGCCTGCGTACCCACATTCTGCTTGGGTGAATCGCTTCAAGCACATCGACAGGTAAGGGAAGCGGATCGCCACAAATTTGTGATGCTAACACTTCAGCCAATAATGGCGCAGAGCTCAAGCCACGTGAGCCTAATCCGATAAAACAGTATAGGTTAGGGAAGCTTGTCACCGTTTCAACATCATCAACCGAGTCACGCTGTGGGTTAAAGTTGTGTAGATCTTGGTACTGATCTTTAATGGCTTCGAAATCGCCCACATTGCCAACAAATGGCAAGTGGTCACGGCTCACGCTACGGATACCTTGGCGCGCTAGGTTGCTACTGGTATCGACATCTTTTGTCCATGCTTGGTCTGGCAGTGACCCATGCAGACGCTCGCCATTATGTTGCTGAACCTCAATATCAAACTCTTGGTCGATGTTGGTTTTGTCGTAGTTTGCGCCAATACAATGGTGTCCATTGTTTGGGTTTTGTGGTGTTAAGTAACCATCAAAGCACAACACGGTTTTTAGTTTACTGAGGTTATCCGTGGTCGGAATGTGGCTCACTTGACCTTTAACCGGTGTCAGTGGTACTGGCTGAGTCTGCTCAAACTGAGTGAACTTGTGGCCGTTCGCAACCACCACTTGGTCATGCTTGGTTTGAATCTCACCTTGTGGTGTCTCAATGATGAGCAACCATTGTTGTTCAGTTTCGAGCCATTCTAGTTGAGTCACTTGATGTTGATAGTGAGTGCTAACTTGGTGGGTCTCTTCTAACTTCCCGATCAGGCCTTGTGTCAGTTGCAGAGGGCTCAACCAACCACCCAGTGGGAAGTAAACGCTCTCTTTATCGACCGGTAGGCCAATCTTTTCATTCGCTTGTTCTGGCGATAAACGCTGAATCAAATCTGTATGGAAATTGCCTTCCAACATGCGGTTGAGCTTTTTAGTGGAGCCTTCGTCCCACATCAAAATGTTCACGCCACACCAACTGTGGTCAAACTGAATAGATTGCGCCGCCTGATTAATGAACTGGCGAGCAAACAGTAAGCCTGGTCCAAACACGCGAGACACGTTCGAGGTGGCTTCGCTTAACAATGGATAAATCGCACCTTGATTGTTGCCTGATGCATTACCCGCTGCTTGTGGGTGCTCACAATAAAGCGTGATGTCTTTACCACGGCGGCTCAGCGTTTTAGCGAGTGCTGCACTAGCAACACCACCACCGATGATAGCGATGTCTTGCGATTCGTTGTGCTGTGATAGGCCATACCAAGGTTTGATGTTGGTGTGAGCATGCTTTTCGCCAAGTCGGCCTGCAATCATTTCTCGCTTGGTGCCAAAACCTTTGACCTTCTTCATTTCAAAGCCAGCTTCAATTAAGCCACGGCGCACAAAGCCAGCCGCGGTGAAAGTCGCGCAACTACAATCTTGCTTGGCGAGCTTGGCCATACCGTTGAATAGGTTTTGATTCCACATCTCTGGGTTCTTGCTCGGAGCAAAACCGTCTAAGAACCAAGCATCAACCAAACCTTCACGTGGGGTTGGTACGTTAGGCATGCAATCTTTAATATCGCCAAACCATAAATCAAGCGTGATTGCACCGTCGCCAAGCACAATGCGGTGACATTCAGGCAGGGCGATAGGGTAGTGTTGTTGGAGTTGCGTCGCATACTCGGCTAATTCTGGCCACGATTGGTGTGCTTTGATGAGATCCTCTTTATTTAAAGGATATTTTTCAAAACTGATGAAATGTAACTCTTTGGTCATCGCTTGTGGGTTATCTTTAAGAAAAGCATCGAACCATTGCCAAACTGCAAGAAAGTTCAAACCTGTGCCAAAGCCGGTTTCTGCAATCACAAAACGGCGTTGTTCATGTTCAAGCCAACGCTCTGGAAGGTGGTTTTGCTTTAAAAAGACGTAGCGAGTTTCTTCTAAACCGTTAACATTGGAGAAGTAAACGTCGTCAAATTGGTCTGAAACTGGCGTGCCAGACTCATTCCATTCCAGTTCTGCATTAGTAATTGAAGTCATAAAATCTATCATTTTGTGATTTGAAGCGATATGTTGGTAGGGATTGTACGAATTTCTAGGAAAGCTGACCACTTTTGTTAGGCTTCTTAGTTATCATCTAGCTGAATTTAGAATTATAGGAATGTCACATGAAACGAGTCGTAATCACCGGTATGGGTATTGTTTCAAGTATCGGTAACAACGTCGAAGAAGTTTTAGCATCACTGAAAGAGGGTAAATCTGGTATTACCGCTTCAGAGCAGTTCAAGGAAAATGGCTTGCGCTCTCAAGTATGGGGTAACCTAAAAATGAACCCTGCTGACCATATCGATCGCAAAAAAATGCGCTTTATGGGTGATGCAGCGGCATTCGCTTATCTTTCAATGGAGCAAGCAATTGCTGATTCTGGTTTAACTGAAGATCAAGTATCTAATGACCGCACGGGTATCGTTGCGGGTTCAGGTGGTGCTTCATCTCTAAACCAAGTAAACGCGGTAGACATCATTCGTGAGAAAGGCGTGAAGCGCGTTGGTCCATATATGGTTCCACGTACAATGGCTTCTACGGTTTCTGCTTGTCTAGCAACTCCTTTCAAAATCCGTGGTGTGAACTACTCTATGAGCTCTGCATGTGCGACATCTGCACACTGTATTGGTCACGCAATGGAGCTTATCCAACTTGGTAAGCAAGACGTTGTATTCGCTGGTGGCGGTGAAGAACTGGATTGGTCTCTGACTATGATGTTCGACGCAATGGGCGCACTTTCTACTAAGTACAACGACACTCCTGAGCTGGCTTCTCGTACTTATGATGCAGACCGTGACGGTTTCGTTATCTCTGGTGGTGGCGGCATGCTAGTAATCGAAGAGCTTGAGCACGCAGTTGCTCGTGGCGCAAAAATCTACGGTGAGATCGTAGGTTACGGCGCAACTTCAGATGGCTACGACATGGTTGCTCCTTCTGGTGAAGGCGCGGTTCGTTGTATGAAGATGGCTATGCAAAACGTTGATGGCGTTGACTACGTGAACACTCACGGTACTTCAACTCCAGTTGGCGACGTGAAAGAGCTAGGCGCTATCCAAGAAGTTTTCTCTCAAGGTAATGGCGGCGGTAACAGCCCAGCAATTTCTGCAACTAAAGCGATGACAGGTCACGCTCTAGGTGCAGCTGGCGTACACGAAGCGATTTACTCAACGCTAATGCTAGACAACGGCTTCATCGCTCCAAGCATTAACGTTTCTAACCTAGACGAAGCAGCTGCTGGCCTAGATATCGTAACTGAAGCTCGTGAACAAGAGCTAACAACGGTTATGTCTAACAGCTTTGGTTTCGGCGGTACGAACGCAACGCTAGTAATCAAAAAGTACCAAGCTTAATTTAGGCTTGAGTCAGATATACAAAGGTTAATCGTTAAAGGGTTACGCGAGTGTAGATTCAACACGCACAGGTAACTCATTAATTATGAACCACAGAACAAAGCTTTATAAACATGGGTTTTAAATCTAGGTTTAAAAGTTGAAAGGTTTCCAGAGCTTGATCAGTAGTGACTTAGTTAGTACTGGTTGAACAGACGCAAGACTCTGTCTCCTGGAGAGCGAGATAGGATCCTTTTGTTCTGGATGTTTGCCCGATTGTTTATTCAATCGGGCATTTTTCGTTTTAGCCGTTTGATCTTGGGTGTTCACTTTGGTTTCGGTTCTTGTCTGTCAAGGCTAGCCGATTCAGCCCTTTATTTATAATGTATTCCAATTGCTACTCGACACCGTGTGTGGAATTTTGCACAATCATTTCAATTCACATTTAGGTCGATAGACCCCAACGAAAGTACTCGCCAAATGAAAATCTTAATCGACGAAAATATGCCTTACGCTGAAGCGCTATTTAGCCAGCTAGGGGAAGTGACAATGAAGTCTGGTCGCACATTAACAGCTGACGACCTAGTTGACGTAGACGCATTGATGATTCGCTCTGTTACCAAAGTAAACGAGTCATTAATCAGCAAAGCCAATAAGCTGAAGTTTGTCGGGACTGCGACGGCTGGTATGGATCACGTTGACCAAGAATTGATGAAAGAGCGTGGCATTTTCTTTACTGCGGCTCCTGGCTGTAACAAGGTGGGTGTTGCTGAGTACGCGTTCAGTGCGATGATGGTTCTTGCGCAGCAGCAAGGCTTCTCTGTTTTTGATAAAACGGTTGGTATTATCGGCTGTGGTCAAGTGGGCAGCTACTTAGCGAAGTGCTTAGAAGGCATAGGTATTAAAGTTCTGCTGAACGATCCTCTAAAACAACAAGAGGGTGATTCTCGCGAATTTACTGAGCTAGAGACTCTGCTTGAGCAATCAGACGTTATTACATTGCACACGCCAATCACTAAGACGGGTGAGTTTCCAACGCATCACTTGATCAATGATCAAGTGCTGAACAACTTACGTGCTGATCAAATTCTGATTAATGCCGCTCGTGGCCCTGTGGTGGATAACCAAGCGCTAAAAGCTCGTTTACAAAAAGCTGATGGATTTACTGCGGTTCTTGATGTGTTTGAATTTGAACCTGAAGTCGACTTTGAACTTCTTCCGTTACTCGCTTTTGCAACTCCTCACGTAGCGGGCTACGGTTTAGAGGGTAAAGCGCGTGGTACCACGATGATCTTCAACAGTTATTGTGAGTTTTTAGGTACTGAACAGCGTGCGTATGCAAGTGACTTATTGCCGACAGCGCCTGTACCTCAAATGAAATTAGATAGAGCTTGGGATGAAGCAACACTGCACAATTTGACTCAGTTGATCTATGATGTGCGCAAAGACGACGCCTTATTCCGTCGCAATATCGCTACGCCGGGTTCTTTTGACAAGATGCGTAAAGAATATTGGGACCGCAGAGAATACAGTGCAGTCGAGTTAACGGGCGACGAATCTTGTAATTTAACGCCGTTATCTAAACTCGGTTTTATGGTAAAGCCAACTTTATAAAAGAGAGAAACAATGAGCCAAGAATTTAATATTGCTATTTTAGGTGCGACTGGTGCGGTTGGTGAAACCATTCTTGAAGTACTTAAAGAGCGTAAATTCCCTGTCGGTGAACTGCACTTACTAGCAAGTGAACGTAGTGAAGGCAAAACTTCCCGTTTTAACGGCAAAACAATACAAGTACAAAACGTAGAAGACTTCGATTGGTCTCAAGTACATATTGCGTTTTTCTCTGCAGGTAGCGAACTTTCAGAGCGTTGGGCTCCAATTGCTGCTGATGAAGGTGTTGTTGTTATCGATAACACATCACGTTTCCGTTACGAATACGATGTTCCTCTGGTTGTGCCTGAAGTGAACCCTGAAGCAATTGCTGAGTTCCGTAACCGTAACATCATCGCGAACCCTAACTGCTCGACTATCCAAATGGTAGTAGCGCTAAAACCAATTCACGATGAAGTGGGCCTTGAGCGTATTAACGTTTCAACTTACCAATCTGTGTCTGGTGCAGGTAAGCCAGGTATCGATGAGCTAGCGGGTCAAACGGCTAAGCTTCTTAACGGCATGCCAGCTGAAAATTCAGCGTTCTCACAACAGATCGCTTTCAACTGTATTCCTCAAATCGATGAATTTACAGAGAACGGCTACACGCGTGAAGAGATGAAGATGGTTTGGGAAACTCAAAAAATCTTTGCTGACTCTTCAATCACAGTGAACCCGACTTGTGTTCGCGTACCAGTATTTTACGGTCACGCAGAGTCTCTACACATTGAAACTCGCGCGCCTATCGGTGCAGAGCAAGTCGTTCAGCTTCTAGAGAACACAGAAGGTGTTGAAGTATTCCAAGCGCTAGACTTCCCAACTCAAGTTCGTGATGCAGGCGGTAAAGACCACGTAATGGTTGGTCGTATTCGTAACGACATCAGCCATCACAGCGGCGTGAATATGTGGGTTGTAGCTGATAACGTTCGTAAAGGCGCAGCAACAAACGCAGTGCAAATCGCTGAAGTTCTGATTCGCGATTACTTCTAAGCTTTATTGCTTTGATAAACAAGCCTCACTCTTTAGTGGGGCTTTTTTAATCGATTAAAAATATTGTTAGTCAAATTGTGTGAAATTGCTGCGAATATTGTTGCTGCAACACATTTTTTGTTTTCATCTCTATAGTTTTACGTCATTTATCCGATATATTTAATAGATCATCACTTTTCCGAATTTAAGCACCTAGCTGAGCCTTTTATGTTTCAAATTTTCAAGCCGTGGTTAATGCCTTTTGCCTTTATCATTGCGACTCAGATTTCCGTTGTTCGTGCAGATTCCATTCGAGTTGTAGGGCCTAATGGTCAGATACAATCAGCGCCTACGTTTTCAGAACCTCTTCAAAGAGCGCAATCGAATAGCGCTGAGCCTTCACGTTTCTATGGTCCAACTCGCGGCTCAGAGACATTGTGGTCTATTGCTTCAAAGTTACGCCCTGATAACTCCGTTTCAGTCCAACAAACCCTGTTGGCTATTTATCGCTTAAACCCACAAGCGTTTGAAAACCAGAATATCCATAGTCTGCTATCTGCCAGCAATTTACGTGTGCCTTCTTTAGAACAAACACGTGCAAGTTCGACGCAGCAAGCTATCAACATCATGAACTCACATCTTGCTAAGCTTGATGCTCCTGCGAGCAAGCCTGTCGCTTCAAAACCAAAAACCTCGAGTTCTGATGCAAAAAATACTACTCCTGCCAAGCAAGTAAGCTCTGCTGAAACTGCAAAAAAACCATTGTCTCCAACTCAGTCTTCTCTAGAACAATCCGCTCCAACCCAAGAGATGAACAAGTTAGAGAAGCAGCTAGAGCTTTCAGAAACTGAACTCTTGTCACTTGAAGAGAAAAACCACCAACTTCGTTTGATGTTGTCGAATGTTCAATCGGAAGTTGATGAACTAAAAACTGAGCTCAGTGATGAAGACCGCATTCGTAGCGAAGTGGAAAAGCTGCTTGATGAAGAGCGCAGAAAGAACGCCGAAATTGAAAAGATGGCACCAAGTGCCATGGACGAATTGTTATCGAATGGTTGGTTAGTGGCGGCTCTTGCGATTATTCCAGGTCTGCTACTTGGTTTGATCATTGTGATGTTGTTAGGCCGTCGTTCTAAAAATGATGAGCAACAGCAAACTATTCAAGAGCAACCGATTCAGCCAGAACCAAGCGTCGTCGCGCCTATTACATTGGGCGACGAGATGGATGACCTTAACGAGCTGTCGTTAGACGATGATTTGTTTGGTACGGAAGATGACGCCAACAAGTTGTTTGACGATCAAGCGCTAGCTGAAGAAGACGATGTCTTTGCCGGTTTAGATGAGTCGGATCTCGATTTTAACCTCGACGGTGAAGATGATGACCCGTTTGCCAGCATTGGCGAAAACGGTGATTTAGACACCAACTTCGATGATCTTGATTTAGACAGCAGTAACGGCATTAGTGTTAATGGCGAAGAGAAGGCTCTTGGTCTTGAAGAGATGGAGCGCGCGCTCGATAAAACCGCGGAAAGCGCACTTGATACAGATGAAGTCGATTTTGACCTTTCTGATGATAACGCAATGTCTGCTGATGACATTGAAGCCTTGTTATCTCAAGAGGGTGAAACTGAGGACTTAGGCTCTAACGAGCTAGACCAATCTTTATTAGATGATCTGTTTGCTCTTGATGACGAAGATGATGACAGCTTTGATATTGATGCGTTGATTTCGGAAGAGCAAAGTAATTCGCCGTCTAACACTGAAGCACCAGCAAGCGATGATTTTGACATTGATGCACTTATCTCAGAGCAACAAAGCGATACCAAGCCTGCTGATTTGAGCAATGACGATTTTGATATTGATGCTCTAATCTCTGAACAACAGAGCCCTGAGCCTGCGTCACCGACAGCAAATGATGATATTGATGACATCTTTGCCCAGGTTGCCGCTCAGAACGATCAGGCGAATGACCCTTTCAACCTCGATAATGACGATGAGATTGCCACTAACCTAAACAGTGGTTTAGCGTCTGATGATGATATCGAAAACATTTTGTCTCGGTTCGATAAGCCAATCGTAGATGAAGAACCTCAAGACAGCGTTGACCTGCTTGATGAGCAATTGGCTGGGGATGACGTTGATCTAAGTCACTCGACCGACCTTCTTGATGAAATGTTGGAAGACGAATCGGGTGATGAGTCTGAAAGTGAGCCTTTAGGTTTTGACTCATTATCTGAACTTGAAGAGCTTTCTGGTTTATCGACCGATGATGACCTAAACATCGCAGAAGACAGCACGGAAACCTTAGATGAATTGATAGGTGATTCTGACGATGATGATTTCGAACTTGATGCCGAAAGTACCGACTTATTGGATGACTTCCTTGATAGTGAATTGTCAGATGATGGGCTGTCAGCAGACGAAGCAGATGCCCCAAAAGCGGAATCTTTAGACCCGTTTGATGACTTACTGACAACTGGCATTGAAGACGAGCTTGAATCTGAAGAGAAGGCGTTTGATAAAGAGCTAGACGCGGCCTTTGGTTTTGACAACGCTAACGATGAGTCTGCAAATAACGCAGACGTTGAGCATACTCCGTTAACCTCTGAAACATCTGAAGTTGAGCCTGAGCAAGCGTCGGATATAAGTGAAACACCACAATCTGAAGCCGTTAGTGATGAGTCGTTAGATTCGGAACTGATCCAAGAAAGTGCTGACGTTAAGCCAGAAAATGATGAAGACTTTAATCGTGATGACTTTATCGATGATTTGTTCGGTGTCGCACCGGCAACGGATGCTTTGCTTGATGACTCGCTAGAAACAACAGACGAAGCGTTGATTGATGAGTTAATGACTTCTGATGACAACGATTCGCTGCCAGCGACAGAAGAGCCTGCTGAACCATCTCTTGAAAATACGGTTGAATCAGAGCAAGCGCATTTTTCAAACAGCAACGAAGTATCATCGGAAGAAAGCGCATCATCGGTTGAAGATGATGAACTGGATATCGACTCGCTGTTATCTGAGAATTCTGATTTTGATAAACCAGCTTTTGAAGAGCGAGTTCAAGAAGAAACCGCACAACAAGAACCAGAGTCGAAAGAAGCCGACGTACAAGAGCAGCGTGAAGACATTGCTGTTAGTTTTGAAGATCAAGCTTCGCCATCCTCTTTAAATGATATCTCTGAAGATGATGAAGAGACGGTTGAAGATTGGTTAGCTGAAGCGATCGACGATGTAGAGTCTCCAGCGAACATCGACTCTGATTTCGACTTTGAGCCTAAAATTCAAGGTAGCGATGAATTTGAAGATGTCGTTGAACCCTTGCCAGAGCCAGAGCCAGAGCCAGAGCCAGAGCCAGTTCGTGCTGCCAATATGCCAGAAATTATTCCAAATGAATTTGGCGTACCACAAGACGACGATTGGCTGATTGAAGATGAGACGTCTGCACCACAAGCATTAGCAGAAACTGACGCAACACCAGAACCTGTAGCACCTGTTGTTGAACCTAAATTAGACGCTGAATCGCAAGTTGAAGCTACTCCACAAGCGGAAGTAGCAGAACAAGAAAGCGAAGACGAATTCTCGTTTGATGACTTCGAATTACCTGAGTTTGGTGAAGAAGACGCACTGGCGGAAGCTGATGCTGAAGCAACACCAGAATCAGTAGTACCTGCTGTTGAGACTCAAGCTGAAGCTAAGAGTCAAGACGACGAAGAGTTTTCGTTTGATGACTTTGAGTTGCCAGAGTTTAGTGAAGAAGACGCACTGGCGGAAGCTGATGCTGAATCAACATCAGAGCCAGCAACGCCTGATATCGACTCTCAACCAAGTGTTGAATCGCAACCAACCGCTGCGCCTCAGCTAGAGGCTGCACCACTGGCTGAAACTGCGAAACCAGAAAGCGAAGAAGAGTTCTCGTTTGATGATTTTGAGCTGCCAGAATTCGGTGAAGAAGATGCATTAGCTGAAGTTGTTAGCGAACCAGACGAAGCTCAATTAGAACAAGATCTATCTGATGGCACTGAGAAGTTCGAATTCGATGACCTTGAACTGCCTGAATACGATGAAGAGAGTGCGAAAGCCGATTCTGTCTTAGATGATATTGAGCAAAGCAGTGCTGAGCCAGTAGCAGAAGATGAAGGCGTAGAGTTCAATGAACTTGATTTACCAGAATACGGTGAAGATGAAGCCATCTCTGATGCTTTTGCTGAGAAGCCAACACCGCTAACGTCTTTCAGTCCACAAGGCGAAGAGCAAGATGCGTTGCATGATTTGTTCTCAAACCCACAGAGCTTCAGTCACGCTGAAGATTTCTCGAATGCACAAGACTCTGAGTTGGCTGGTTTTGCACAGCCAGAAGAATCACTGAGCGCTGCGTCAGAGCTAAACTCAACGCCTGCAGCGGTTCAAGACGAGCCACTAGAAGGCTTTGATGACTTTGATGAGACAGCATTAGCTGAGTTGCTTTCTGAAGATGTTCAAGACTCTGTCGACAACATGTTCGATAAGCCATTGGATGCAACATCGATTGATAGTGCAGGGCTAGATATTGATGCCATGCTTGAAGTGGGCGGCGAAGACTGGAAAGGTTTTAACCTAGCGCCAGAGCAACAATCGAGCATGCATAATGATGTGCCTGATGACCAACAAGAGATTTGGGCGTCGGCTGAACAGCAAGCTGAACCGAAGATCAAAGAAGAGAACTGGGCTCAACAAGACAACCTAACCGAATCAGGCAGCAGCCGTGATAAGCAATACATGACCATTGATGAACTGATGGCTCAAGTCGAGCAAGAAGGTGAAGAGGTCATTAATCCGGATGATGAAGAGCTTAAACTGGATGTTGGCCTAAATGAATTCCCAGACGTTATCGGCGACATTGGCAACTATGATGTTGATAGCAACGCAGAGGCTGCAGGTAAGCTTGATTTGGCTAAAATTTACATCGAGATGAGTGACTCGCAAGGTGCAATTAAGCTTCTAGAAGAGGCAATCGTTGACGGTAGCGATGATATTCGTCGAGAGGCAAAAAACCTGATCGATTCGTTAAACGGTCGATAAATTAAAAATCATAAAGGGTAGCGTTGGCTACCCTTTGTTTTAAGGCAATACAGAGCGCCATTGTATTATTTGGTTTCTTAAAAGTATCGTCTCGGTCGATGCTGATTGTTTATTGAAGTTTTAGCCCCATCCTATTTGGGCTAGCACTGATTTCCGTATATACTTCTCGCCCATTTTCAAAGAGAACAAGAACATGAAAATTGCTTTAGGTATTGAATATAACGGTACCCACTACTTTGGTTGGCAGCGCCAACGAGACGTGAAAAGTGTCCAAGAAGAATTGGAAAAGGCTCTTTCAGTTGTCGCGAATCACCCTGTAGAAGTTATGTGCGCAGGTCGTACAGATGCCGGTGTTCACGGTACGGGACAAGTCGTTCACTTTGAAACTAATGTCGATCGTAAAATGGTGGCATGGACAATGGGCGCGAATGCCAACATGCCAAAAGATATTGCGGTTCGTTGGGCGACAGAAGTGAATGAGGATTTCCATGCTCGTTTCTCAGCAACTGCCCGCCGTTATCGCTACATTATCTTTAACCATGCACTTCGCCCAGGCATTTTGAATTCAGGCGTGAGCCATTATCATGGTCATCTTGATGAGAAAAAAATGCACGAAGCGGGTCAGTACTTACTTGGTGAGAATGACTTCACTTCGTTCAGGGCAACACATTGTCAATCCCGTAGCCCATGGAGAAACATGATTCACTTGAATGTGACTCGCCATGGACACTACATTGTGATCGATATTAAAGCGAATGCGTTTGTTCACCACATGGTGAGGAATATTACTGGTAGCCTTATTGCCGTTGGTAAGGGTGAGCAGAAACCAGAGTGGATCCAGTGGCTTTTAGAAGCTAAAGATCGAAAAGTAGCCGGCGCAACTGCAAAAGCGGAAGGTTTGTATCTGGTGGATGTTGATTATCCCGAACATTTTGAACTACCACGAGAGCCAATTGGTCCTCTATTTTTGCCGGATAATTTGAACTAAATGTGAGACTTAGGTTCAAAAATTATTACGGTTTAGTGCGTAAGATAGTCCCAGAAAATAGGTACAACCAGTTTTTTATCTACAGTCGCTGTTTTATGTGCTTTAATTCCCACGCATAATTCCCAAATTTATTTCTTTCGCAATCAAGCGGAAGAATCGAAACAAAAAGGTCTTCCATGAGTTGGCTTGAAAAGATTTTAGAAAAAAGCAACATCGTAACATCTCGTAAAGCGTCTATCCCTGAGGGTGTTTGGACTAAATGTACTTCTTGTGAGCAGGTTCTGTACCATGCTGAACTAGAGCGTAACCTAGAAGTATGTCCAAAATGTGACCATCACATGCGCATGAAAGCACGTCGTCGTCTGGATACATTCCTAGACAAAGGTGAACGTGTTGAACTAGGTACTGATCTTGAGCCACAAGATAAGCTGAAATTTAAAGATTCTAAGCGTTACAAAGAACGTATCTCTGCTGCACAGAAAAACAGTGGTGAGACAGATGCACTAGTTGCAATGAAAGGCGAACTGCTTGGTTTACCTATCGTAGCGTGTGCTTTTGAATTCTCATTCATGGGCGGCTCAATGGGTTCTGTTGTTGGTGCTCGTTTCGTGAAAGCGGTAGATGCTGCTATCGAGAACAACTGTGGTTTAGTTTGTTTCTCTGCAAGTGGTGGTGCGCGTATGCAAGAGGCATTGATGTCTCTAATGCAAATGGCGAAAACCAGTGCTGCTCTAGAGCGTTTATCTGCGAAAGGCCTACCGTTTGTTTCAGTCATGACTGATCCAACAATGGGTGGTGTTTCTGCAAGTTTGGCGATGCTTGGCGATATCAACATTGGTGAGCCAAAAGCACTTATCGGCTTTGCTGGACGTCGTGTAATCGAACAAACGGTACGTGAAGACCTTCCTGAAGGTTTCCAACGCAGTGAGTTCCTACTAGACCACGGTGCTATCGACATGATTGTTGACCGTCGTGAGATGCGTCAGCGCGTTGCAAGCCTTGTTGCTAAAATGACCAACCAGCCTTCACCATTAGTAGTTTCTGTGAACGATTCACCGAATGAAGCTACTTATGAAGTACCAGAAGCGCCAGAAAAAGGGTAAAGTACCTTCTAACAAACCAACTTAATTATGGTTATGAGTTAGATGAGTCAACAACCTATTCCTCAAGCCACATCCTCTTTGGAGATGTGGCTTGATTATTTATCAAACATCCACACAAGCGCTATTGATCTTGGATTAGACCGAGTTCAGGCCGTCGCCTCTAAGGCAAACCTCACCAAACCTGCTCAACATGTTATTACTGTTGCCGGAACCAATGGCAAAGGCTCAACATGTGCACTGATGGAAGCGATTCTATTGGACGCTGGTTACTCAGTTGGTGTCTACAGCTCTCCTCACTTAATTCGCTATAACGAACGTGTGCGTATCAACGGCCAAGATCTATCTGATGAAAAGATGGTTCAGTCTTTCGATTTTATTGAGAAAGAGCGTGGCGAAATCAGCCTGAGCTTTTTCGAATATGGCACTGTAGCGGCGTTACGTGCATTTCAAATTGAAGCGGTTGATGTTGTGCTATTAGAAGTTGGTTTAGGCGGACGTCTAGACGCGACCAATATCGTTGAGCATGATGTTTCTTTGATTACTAGTTTGGCTGTCGACCATGTTGACTGGCTAGGTGATGACATCAATGTGATTGGTTTTGAGAAAGCCGGCATTTATCGTAGTGGTAAACCCGCTATTTGTGGTCAACCTAAACCACCGGCAACGGTTGCAGCGCACGCTGATGACATTAAGGCTGAGTTCTACCAAGTTGGCATTCAATACACCTACGATGTGGATGGTGATATTTGGAACTGGCGCAGCGGTGCATTCCAATTGGAGTCGCTACCGATTCCAAGTCTACCGCTACCAAACGCAGCAACCGCGTTGATGGCATTAGGTACATCAGAACTTAGCATCAGTGATGTGAATGTCGTTAATGGTATGAAGAACGCACAGCTTCCTGGGCGTATGCAGCAAATTAGCGATCAACCTGTGATTGTTCTTGATGTGGCACACAACCCACATTCCGCTGAGTACTTTGCACAGCAAGTAACGAAGCAATACGCAGGCAAAAATTTACACGTTGTAGTCGCTATGCTTCATGACAAAGATATTCCAGCGACATTGGAAGTATTGGCCCCTATCACAACACATTGGTATCCAGCTTCGTTGCAAGGCCCACGCGCAGCAACAGCGGCTGAATTGTGTCAAAGTCTGCCTGAAGGTGTAGAGCAGTATCTAAACCCTGTAGCAGCGTTTGAAGCGGCTTTAGCTTCTGTTAAAGGTGATGATGTTGTGTTGGTTGTCGGTTCTTTCCATACTGTGGGTGAAGTGTTGGAGCATTGGCAGAAAAAAGGAAACTAAATGGCAAGTAAATTCCAAAGCCGATTAGTCGGCACCATCATTTTAGTGGCCATTGGCGTGATTGTATTACCCGATGTGCTAGATGGTAAGAAGCTCCACTATAAAGAAGAGTTTGCAAGCATTCCGATTAAGCCTGAGCTTGATAGTAATGTTGAAGTGTTTGAAGTACTCGATCCCGTTGAAGATCAGATAGCGCTACCGGATTCTCCAGTTGAGCAAGTGGTTGAAAGTGGTCCTACTGATAATTCAAACACGCAAACCGCGTCTTCTTCCAATAATAAAGAAGCTGACAAAGTGGCAGTAGTAGTTAAGCCAGTACCGGAAAAAAATGAATACCAAGACAGTGCTTGGATTATTCAATTGATGGCTTTGAAGAATGCTGACAACGCAAAAAACGTTGTTGAGGATCTGCAAAAGCGTGGTTATCAGGCTCACACCAAGCAAGAAAAAACTTTTACGCGAGTAATTATTGGCCCGGATGTCTCTAAATCCAAACTTGAGCGACAAATTAAGGAATTAGAAAAAATTACGGGTTCAAAAGGCCAATTGCTCAAATTTAAACCGTTAAATCCATAAGAAAACGTTTGCGTCAGCATTTTTTCTGTTAAAATGCGCGCCAACTTAAGATGAAGAATTCATGAATTGGTTAGATTTTGTCATTTTAGGCGTGATCGGCTTCTCTGCCGTGATCAGTTTAGTTCGTGGTTTCGCTAAAGAAGCCTTGTCACTCGTAATTTGGTTTGGAGCATTTTTTATTGCTAGCCAGTACTACGCTAAATTAGCGATGTACTTCACCAATATCGAAGATGAGATGTTTCGAAACGGAACTGCGATAGCAGCATTGTTTGTTGCAACGTTAGTTGTTGGTGCCTTAGTTAACTATGTCATCGGTCAGCTAGTTCAGAAAACAGGCCTGTCAGGTACAGACAGAATCCTCGGTGTCGTCTTTGGTGGCTTACGTGGTGTTTTGATTGTTTCTGCAGTGTTGTTTTTCATGGATGCGTTTACTGCATTCCCAAGTTCTGAGTGGTGGAAGAATTCGCAATTGGTTCCGGAATTTAGTCGAATCATTGCGCCGTTCTTCGAGCATTTACAAGCAACATCTAGTTTCTTATCTGGCGCGCTCTAGCGCCAGTTAATGTCGAAAAATCGAGGATTAGGACATGTGTGGTATTGTTGGAATCGTGGGTTCAACACCTGTAAACCAGTCTATTTATGACGCTTTAACGGTATTGCAGCATCGTGGCCAAGATGCCGCTGGTATTTGTACCATAGAAAGCAATCGTTTCCGTCTGCGTAAGGCGAACGGTTTAGTAAAAGATGTTTTTGAAGCAAAACACATGCAGCGCCTACAAGGTGAAGTTGGTATTGGCCATGTTCGTTATCCTACAGCGGGTAGTTCAAGTGCGTCTGAAGCTCAGCCTTTCTACGTAAACTCTCCTTTTGGCATTACGTTGGCGCACAACGGTAACCTGACGAACGCAAACGAAGTTCGTGAGAAGTTGTTCGAAAAAGACCGTCGCCATGTAAACACAACCTCTGACTCTGAAGTTCTACTGAACGTATTGGCTCATGAGATCGATACTGTTAAAGGTAACGTGACTTCGGATGATGTTTTCCGCGCTGTGGCAAATGTGCACCGCACAATTCGCGGTGCTTACGCCGTAACTGCGATGATCATCGGCCACGGTATGATCGCATTCCGTGACCCACATGGTATTCGTCCACTGTGTCTTGGTAAGCGTGAAGTTAATGGTAAAACAGAGTACATGGTTGCGTCTGAATCGGTAGCACTCGATGCTGTTGGCTTCGACTTCATGCGCGACGTAGCGCCAGGTGAAGCTATCTACGCAACATTCGACGGTGAGCTTTTCACTAAGCAATGTGCAGACAACCCACAACTAAACCCATGTATCTTTGAGTTTGTATACTTTGCACGCCCAGATTCATTCATCGATAAAATCTCGGTTTACAGCGCACGCGTTGAGATGGGTGAGATGCTTGGTAAGCGTATTAAAGAAGAGTACGCAGACTTAGATATTGATGTGGTTATCCCAATCCCTGAAACATCAAACGATATTGCGCTGCGAATCGCTCAAGCGATCAATAAGCCATACCGTCAAGGTTTCGTAAAAAACCGTTATGTTGGCCGCACGTTCATTATGCCTGGTCAGCAACAGCGTAAGAAGTCGGTTCGCCGTAAGCTGAACGCAATCCGTTCTGAGTTTAAAGGTAAGAACGTTCTATTGGTTGATGACTCTATCGTTCGCGGCACAACATCAGAGCAGATCATTGAAATGGCTCGTGATTCTGGCGCAAACAAAGTGTTCATGGTTTCAGCAGCTCCAGAGGTTCGCTTCCCTAACGTTTACGGTATTGATATGCCGAGCGCGACAGAGCTGATTGCTCATGGTCGTGATAACGAAACGATTTGTAAGCAGATTGGCGCAGATGCCTTGATTTTCCAAACACTACCAGATCTGATTTCGGCAGTGGGCATGGGCAATCAAGACATTTCTCGTTTCGATACTTCTGTATTTAACGGCGAGTATGTAACGGGTGATATCGACCAAGCGTACCTAGATTTCCTAGACTCTTTGCGTAATGACGACTCAAAGGTTCAGCGTGAGATTCAACAAGATCTAGCGAACCTAGAGTTACACAACGAAGGTGCTTAGTTTTCGTTAGTGGCAAGAATATAAAAAACCAGAGCATCGGCTCTGGTTTTTTTGTTTACGGAGAAGGGGATTGACCTTAATGAATGTGGTACGCGATCACAAAATCAATAAACAATCTAACTTTCTCTGGTAGATGGTCTTTGTGGTTATAAAGCATGTAAATATCACGAGGGTTAGCGCTCCAGTCTTCTAAAACTTGGACTAAGCTGCCATCTTCAATGTATTCACGGATCATCACGTCAGGCATTAGGGTGATACCTAGGCCTTCTGAACAGGCTTGTCTCACGACATTAAGCGCATTCGCATTGAAACGGCCTTTCTCGCTATTCACCACCGTCTCTTCATTCGAATTACTCAGCTGCCACTTAATCAGCGGGTAGCCTTTGAGTAGCGAATGGTTCGCTAGCTCTTCAGCATGGCTTGGTGCTGGGTTCTTCGCTAAATACTCAGGGCTCGCGATAAGAATATCTTTTACTTCACTGATTTTTCGAGCGATTAGGCTTGAATCACGTTGTGGGCCGACACGGAAAATCACGTCCCACTCAGTTGGGTCCAGCTGATCCGCTTGGTTGTTCATCATCAGCTCAATATTGATATCAGGGTATTGAGTCATGAAATCGCTGAACATTGGCATCATCATGCGCTTGGTCAGGTTGGAAGGTGCCGTAATACGAATCTTACCGGAAGCTCCTTTGCACACGTCAGTTAACTCTTCAGCAGTAGAAGAGAGACGCTGCAATAACGGAGAGCATTCATTGTAGAAACGTTCGCCAGCCTCTGTTAAAGAAAGTTTACGCGCGTGTCTATTGAGAAGCCTAAGGTTCAAAGAGTCTTCTAAGGCTTGGATGCGTCGTGTGATGGTCGCAACCGGAATCATAGTCTTGCGCGATGTTGCGGTGTAGCTCCCATTTTCAACGACGAGTCGAAAGAGGTTTAAATCATCTAATTTCATAAATCCAGACACATTTGTTTACAATCTCATCTAATTTATACGTAACAGTGAGATCAATGTTTGCGTTACGTCAACTCGTTGCACTATTTACAAGTATTCCAACCCTCGTCACGAATTACCAGCAAAGAGTGCAAATTTGTGTATTTAGCATTTTATTACTAAGTTTTATATTAGTTCTTAGAACAGATAACAATAATAATTCGACTTAGTTTTGTGAGGTTATAGATTATGTACAAAACTCACAGTCAGCCAGTAATGACCTCGGCTCAGGAAGTAATTAACCAAAAATGCGTGATGTTGGTTGATGATGATCCTATTTTTCGCCGGATAACCAGCGCATACCTAGACAAGGTTGGTTATAAAGTGGTTGAGGCTGAAAATGGGCTGGACGCTCTGCAAAAGCTTAGAGACTCAGCGCCAGATTTAATTGTGTGTGACTTATCAATGCCGATACTTGATGGCATCGAGCTTGTGGAAGAGCTCAGTTTAGAGTACCCGTCGCTGCCTATGATCGTTGTGTCCGGCACAGATGACATGTCTGATGTAGCGAAAGCATTGCGATTTGGTATTAAAGATTTTTTAGCGAAACCGTTAGAGGATCACGGTCACTTAGGAAGTGCGATTGCGAATACATTGACAGATTCGTTCGATAACATTTCAGACCAACGAGATTTTTCAAGCCAATGGTTCTGCGTTGATGACGGGGGAGAGATCCCTGAAGACCAAGAGCTACATTGGCACCTGAATTACCTGCAAGAGAACCCTAGTGCGGCAAGAGACTTATTGCATGCGTTGCTACCAGAGAAAGACACACGACAAGGTTCATGGCGTTGCAGTTACCGACTACTGCAATCAACAGAGATGATGCCACTCGTCTTTGATTATGCTTGGATGATGAATGGGCAATTTGCTTTTTACCTCGTTGATTCGTCTTCTGCCGATAATGGCAGTTCAGCGTCAACACTTCTGGTGAGAGCCTTATTCCACGATTACATAAGAAATCGAAAAGATTTTAATGTTGATCTCAAAGATATTGCCGAGATTTTAGAGAAGGGGATTGAGTGCTCGAAATGCGCAACGCCCGTTAACGCTTTGTTTGGTGTCGCCAATCTTGCCGAGGGTACTATCTCTATTTTGCCTGCGGGTTTAGATGGACAATGGTCTAATGGTGAATTGAATCAACATATTGCCGCGGGCGAACGCTTAGGTGAGAATTGTAAGAAGAACTTCATTACACGGGATCTGCCGATTGAACAGGGCTGCCAACTTTCGTTGAGCCTGCTTGGTTCGGCGAGTTTTAGCTTAGACATACATCAAGGGTCTACTGATTAACCCTATATTTCCTCGGTTTTTGTGAATAATTGATTAAGGTATAGTTGCGCAAATGGTGTTGCTATGCCTTTTTTGTTAAATGTCGATTTAGCAAAGCGGGTTTGGTTCGCCAGACACTTACCTTTACTAACAAAAACAAGAAGTAATCATGGCAGATAACAAAGACTTTCAAGACCCGTTTAATGTATTCTACTTTTTAGGATTTTTAGCCGCATTTTTAATGATTCCATTGCTACCAGCAACACTTACGTTGATCCGTGTATTCAATGGTTACGCAACATTCTAGTGACGTTATCGTCGCCAATTGGCGATAGCTAACTCAAGGAGGCCACAATTAGCGTTCGAGTTTTAAGCCTCAATATTGCTGGTGGCCTTTGTATATTTCTTGCAGTTTTAGGGATAGTTTTACCCGTTCTGCCCACAACACCTTTCCTCCTTCTTGCTAGCGCATGCTTCATGCGAAGTAACCCTAAAGTTCACAAATGGATGCATGAGCATAAAACGCTCGGCCCGTTACTGAACAATTGGTATCAGCACGGTGCTGTGACTAAACAAGTTAAAACGCGTGGCGTATTCTTTATCTTGTTGAGTTTTGCGTTATCGATCTACTTTGCCCCTATCATTTGGGTCAAGGCTTTCCTAATTTGCGTACTTGTTATTCTTCTCACATGGTTTATGCGACTTCCAACTCATGAGTTGGTTGCTGACAGCAAAGAAAATCACTACCATTAAGCCAGTGTGCCTGCTTGTATAGCGGGCGTTTATTATTTCAGCAACCAGAGTTATGACTCTCGTTGCAATGAATACCAATCGTACCTTTCCTTAATTTCGAACGTTGATGTTTAATTCGTTAACGAGAGTTTGGAAAGCGGCCTAATGAAGTGCATAAGATTATGAACACAGAAAAAATCTCTCTGATCAAAGCAAGCATCAAAAGCATTCCTGATTACCCTAAAGCGGGTATTTTGTTCCGTGACGTAACAAGCTTGATGGAAGATCCAGCAGCTTACAAAGCGACTATCGATCTGCTAGCGGAAACATACAAGGACATGGGCTTTACTAAGATCGTTGGTACTGAAGCTCGTGGTTTCCTATTTGGTGCGCCTTTGGCACTTGAGCTAGGTGTTGGTTTTATCCCTGTTCGTAAACCGGGCAAGCTGCCTCGTGAAACTGTGGCACAATCTTATGAGCTTGAGTACGGCACTGATACGCTAGAAATCCACACTGACGCTATCGTTGAAGGCGATAAAGTGTTGATGGTTGATGATTTGCTAGCAACGGGCGGTACGATTGAAGCAACAACAAAGTTGATTCGTCAGCTAGGTGGTGTGGTAGAACACGCTGCATTTGTTATTAACCTTCCAGAAATCGGTGGTGACAAGCGCTTACAAGGCTTAGGTCTAGAAGTGTTTAGCATCTGCGAATTCGACGGTCACTAATCCTTTTCGGAATTATTCATGAGCTATCTTGCGTTAGCGCGAAAATGGCGACCAACCAAATTTAAAGAAGTGGTTGGTCAAGCCCATGTTTTAACAGCATTAGAGAATGCACTTAGCCAAAACAGGTTGCATCATGCATACTTGTTCAGCGGGACTCGAGGTGTCGGTAAAACGACTATCGGCCGTTTATTTGCTAAGGGTCTAAACTGTGAAACAGGCATTACCTCTACACCTTGTGGTGAATGTGCAACCTGTAAAGAGATCGATGAAGGTCGTTTTGTTGACTTGCTAGAGATCGATGCGGCATCACGTACAAAGGTAGAAGATACCCGCGAGCTTCTGGACAATGTTCAGTACAAGCCGGCGCGTGGTCGCTTCAAAGTTTACCTTATCGATGAAGTACACATGCTTTCTAGGCATAGTTTCAACGCGCTTCTAAAGACGTTAGAAGAGCCGCCTGAGTATGTGAAATTCTTGCTCGCAACGACCGATCCACAAAAGCTTCCTGTGACTATCTTGTCGCGTTGTCTGCAGTTCCATCTTAAGCCGATCAGCGTTGATAATATTCACGAGCAGCTTGACCACATTCTTGAACAAGAGAGTGTGACGTCTGAGTCTCGTGCGCTTGGGATGATTGCTCATGCTGCTGACGGCAGTATGCGTGATGCGCTAAGCCTTACGGACCAAGCTATCGCATTAGGTAACGGCAATGTCGTGACAGACACCGTGGCTCACATGCTTGGCACGCTAGATACCGACCAAGCTATCCACTTGCTTGAAGCGATCAGCAGTAAGCAGCCACAACAAGCGATGGCGTGTATCCAAAGTCTTGCTGAGAATGGCGTAGAGTGGGATGGTTTGTTGAATCAGCTTGCGACTCAACTGCATCGTTTGGCGATGTTCCAAGCTCTGCCGTCAACCTTAGATAAAGCACAGCCGGATGCTGAGAAGCTAGAACTGTTGAGTAAAGCGCTAAGTCCACAAGACATTCAACTCTACTACCAGATCGTGTTGAAGGGTCGTGAAGACTTACCATTATCGCCAACCGCTCGCGTTGGTATTGAGATGGTGGTTTTACGCATGTTGGCATTTAGACCGGCTGAACAAGCGGTTGCTACGGTAATCTCGACTCAGTCAACAAGTCCAGCGCCAGCAGCTCAAGCTCAGAGCGTTGCTCAGCCTGTTAGCCAATCTGCGCCAATGGCAGCTCCGAGACAGCCTCAGATGCAACAACAGGCGCCTCAACAGCAGCCTATGCAGCAGCAACCCGTACAACAGGCTCCGCAGCAGAATCAAGCACAGTATTCAGATTCGCAAGGTTACGCTGATCACTCAGGCAACCAAGGTTATCCAGAGCAGGATTACCCGCATAGCCAGTATGACGCGCCTCCTGCTTATGATGAGCGTCCAAGTTACGGTGCAGAGCAGCCTCAGCAGCAACAAACGAATTATCAAAACCAGAGTCCGGTTCAACAGCCAAGCGCTGCACCTTCTGCTCCGCAAGAGCAGCCAGCGCGTGCAACTTCGCCTGTGAGTGGTTTACGCCACCAATTACGTTCTCAACGTAGAGGCAGTTCGACAACAGAAAACAAAGGCTCGGCGCCAAAAAAGGCTAAAGCGACACCAGCTAAAACTTCAGTTCTTGATCGAGTTGCTCAGCAACACGGTGGTTCTGAGCGGGTGTCGCCAGCTTCTTTGTCAGCCTCTTCGACAGAAAATGTGACCAACGATAATGAACCTTATCGCTGGAAACCGTCTAAACCTGTAGTGAAAGAGGTGAGCAAAGAGCTTACACCTACTCAGATCAAGCGTGCGTTAGAGCATATTAAGACACCAGAAATGGTCGATAAATTGCTTCAAGAGTCGATTGCTCAAGATGAATGGTCCGCTACGATTCAAAAGCTAGAGACAGCCAAGCTTGTTGAACAGTTAGCATTGAACTCAGTGTTTGCTAAAAACGACACATCAATCACTTTAACGTTAAGGGCGAGCCAAGCTCACTTGAATACGGACCGTGCACAGAGTGAGCTATTGCAGTCTCTCAATACAGTGCTCGGAGAAGAGTGTCATTTGAGTGTTGAAATCGGTGATGGTGGAGAAACACCACTAGAATTACGAGAAAGGTTGTACCAAGGCAAGTTGAAAGACGCGTTTACCAGTTTGGAAAACGATGCCAACGTACAGTTTATCGAAAGACGTTTTGCTGCAGAACTCGACAGAGACAGCGTTCGTCCTATCTAGAACATTTTCTCGTTTAGTGACTTGCATATCATCCCAGATAAGCAAATCTGAGAACTGAACATCGAGGGGTTGAATCGCACTGGCTTAACCCCCATTTAAGCACGTATAGCTTAATTAATTTTAATAAACCAATTAGACCAGAGAGTATTAACATGTTTGGTAAAGGCGGTATGGGCAACATGATGAAGCAAGCCCAGCAAATGCAAGAGCGCATGCAAAAGCTTCAAGAAGAAATCGCAAATATGGAAGTTACAGGTGAGTCAGGTGCTGGCCTTGTAAAAGTAACGATCACTGGTAGCCACAGCGTTCGCCGTGTTGATATCGATGAAAGCCTAATGGAAGACGATAAAGAGATGCTTGAAGATCTTATCGCTGCTGCTTTCAACGATGCGGCTCGTCGCGTTGAAGAAACTCAAAAAGAGAAAATGGCTAGCGTAACTGGCGGAATGCAACTTCCACCAGGTATGAAGATGCCTTTCTAAGAAACTATTTCTAAAGGTTTATTCAAGCTGCGGTTTATCTTGAGTAAATCGTTACTTGAAAATTAGAACGGTTAAATATGCGTACCAGTCATATGCTGGAGCATTTGATGGAGGCCTTACGTTGTCTACCTGGGGTTGGCCCCAAGTCGGCGCAGCGTATGGCCTTTCATTTGTTACAGCGCGATAGAAAAGGCGGCCTACAGTTGGCTGAAGCTCTTAGCCAAGCAATGACCGAAATTGGTCACTGTAATGAGTGCCGTACTTTTACTGAAGAAGATACCTGCCACATTTGTACCAATCCTAAACGTCAGGAAAATGGTCAAATCTGTGTAGTAGAGAGCCCAGCAGACATTGCAGCTATCGAAGCAACAGGCCAATATTCTGGTCGTTACTTTGTGCTTATGGGTCACCTTTCACCACTTGATGGTATTGGTCCAAGTGATATCGGTCTCGATGTTCTGGACTACCGCTTACGCCGTGGTGATATCTCTGAAGTAATCCTAGCGACTAACCCAACAGTTGAAGGGGAAGCGACAGCGCACTACATTGCTGAGCTATGTAATGCCCATGAAGTGAACGCAAGCCGTATCGCTCATGGTGTTCCCGTTGGTGGTGAGCTAGAGCTGGTGGATGGCACCACGCTTTCGCACTCCTTACTCGGTCGTCATAAGATCTAAAAAAGCCGCTTGGTGAATCATCACTAAGCGGCTTTTTCTTTATTAAGGCAGTCTGAATATCTTCCCTATATTCACTTCAACTGAATATGACTAACCCAGTTAGAATCGGTAGTCGACAGACACGGTAAATTCGCTGTTATTTGGAACCGATAGTTTCACATCTTCTACTGACTCAGAATATGATTCAAACATATGGCGATATTGGAAATCGGCAGAAACGTTTTTCATGATCTTGTATTGAACACCTGCTTGAAGACCTAAAACAAAATCGGTTTCACTTCCACTTTCCTTTCCAAGCTCTGTATCTTTAATGGTTAGCTTATTTTTAACAAAACCTGTTGATGCACCACCGAAAACTGAGAAATCATTGTTCAGAGCATGAACATAGTCGTATGAAACTAAGAATTCAGTTTGGTTTAAGTCAAGAGTCGTAACATCTCCTTGTCCCCAGTTATAGTTGACCAGTTCATTGTCACCGGTGAAGTTAACTGTACCAGTAATTCGGTGATTTTCTTGAATATAAGCACCGCCACGAATGTGAAAAGCAGTGCCTTTGGCTGTTTCACTTTCTTTAAAGCCAGGCCCTGAAATTTGAGCTTTAGCAGAGTGGTAGCCTAAACCACCACCTACAAAAAACTCGGTCTTAATTGGTTCTGGCATTAATTCTGGGGTTGGTGCTGATTCACTAGCGAAAACTGTTGTTGCCGTTAAAGAAGAGATTGCTAGTACAAGTAATGTTTTTTTCATTGTTATGTCCATCGGTATAGGGAATGAGGTGCATTATGCGTAGCCCAGATACCTGCGGCTAATGATTCGATGGAATAGTCTTGTTAACCAAAAGTTATTAAGCTAATGGTGACAGGTGTGATAGGAAGATACAGATAGAGCTTGATAAGTAACTAAACGACATAAAACACAAAGCCGCTAATTTAGCGGCTTTGTGTTGATTGAATGTGTTTTTTGTGAATCAGAGAGCCTAATCAGAACCTCTTACCGCTTTGTAGATCATCGCGCCAATCACAGCACCAATAATCGGTGCCACCCAGAATAACCATAATTGCGAAATAGCCCAATCACCTACAAACACCGCCACACCAGTACTTCGAGCAGGGTTCACGGAGGTATTGGTTACAGGGATGCTGATAAGGTGGATCAAGGTTAAACAGAGACCTATTGCGATCGGTGCAAATCCAGCAGGTGCTTTCGAGTCCGTTGCACCCATAATCACGAAAAGAAACACCATGGTCATGACTACTTCACAAACGAGAGCTGCTGTGAGCGAGTAGCCGCCCGGTGAGTGCTCACCATAACCATTTGAAGCAAAGCCTGACGAGACAGCATCAAAACCAGCTTGGCCTGAAGCAATAACGAATAAAACGCCACCCGCAATAATACCGCCAATTACTTGGGCAATAATGTAGGGTGCAACATCTTTAGCATCAAAGCGACCACCACTCCACAGCCCGATAGTAACAGCAGGGTTGAGGTGGCAACCGGATATATGGCCAATAGCGAAAGCCATGGTGAGAACGGTTAAACCGAAGGCGAGGGAGACCCCGAGTAAGCCGATACCTACATCTGGAAAAGCAGCGGCCAACACGGCACTACCACAACCCCCTAATACCAACCAAAACGTACCGAACATTTCTGCGATATACCTATTCATAACTATCCTTATTAATCTTTACCAGTATCAATAAGATAGTTTAGATCTATCAAAGTTGTGAAATCTTGGGCATATATAAAAAGAAAAGTATTGTTAGGTTATTGCTTCGAGTTCAATCAGGTTATCAAGCGCTTCTTGATCTGTTTTACCACAGATGACAGGGCAAGCTTTAAATTGGTGACACACCTTAGGGCGTGAAGGTTGACCAAATAACTTACACAGATCTTGCTCATTTAATTGGATGCAGCGTACGCCAGCAGGCTTACCATTAGGCATTCCAGGAATTGCAGATGTAATACTTGGAGCGATACAACATGCTCCACAACCTAGGCGACATTCCATCAAATTAAACTCACTAAATAACAGGGTGCGCGATAGTAGCAAAAAATGATGAGAGTGACAGCTGTTGATTGAATCAAAGAATGAACAATTATTATCCTTGAACTTTTTATGGGCTAGCGGTATAACACGCACCCCAGTAAAAGAGTAAGAAGTAATCCTATGACGAATCCATTTTGGCAAGAAAAGACACTAGAGCAGATGACCGAGAACGAGTGGGAATCACTGTGTGACGGTTGTGGTAAGTGTTGCCTACATAAATTAATGGATGAAGATAGCGATGAAGTTTACTACACCAATGTGGCGTGTAGCTGGTTAAACGACAAAACATGTTCGTGTAAAGATTACCCGAACCGCTTCACTTCAGGTGAAGAGTGTTTAAAGCTGACTCGTGACAAGATCGATGAGTTTCACTGGCTACCAGACACTTGTGCTTACCGCCTTCTATCAGAATCTAAGCCGATCCCTGAGTGGCATCCATTGATCACCGGATCAAAAACGGAGATGCATGCAGCAGGTGAAAGCGTTCGTAATAAAGTGGTATACGAAATTGATGTTGTCGATTGGGAAGACCACATCCTGAATCACCCGAATCGCTAATTATTTTAAAACAGCCGCTCTTGAGCGGCTGTTTTGCTATTTGGCGTCGCCTAAATTTAAACTTACTTAGTTTAAAGGTTTAAAGACTTAAAAAATTAAAACAAAAAACGCCCCGAAGGGCGCTAAGTGAAACGAGCAAAAGAGATTCAGGCTAGTTTACTTGTTGTTTAATGTACTCACCCAGTTCTGAGTGGTGCATGATTTTTGAAACTGGCAATATCTTCTCTGCTGGGCCCCAAGCAAACACGTTCACTGGTGTGTGAGTATGTGTACCTGTACCCCAAACGATGTTTTGGCCTGTTGCTTGTTCGCGAGCAAGCAAGTTGCCACGGTCGTTATATGGGAAGAAAGCATCGAAATCGTTGATAGCAGGCACTTCTTCTGCTGATAAATATTTGTGTTGAGCCAATCGGTATGGATTCGGCTTACTCGCTAACACGTTTTTCGCTTGTTCCGCTGTGATAGGGAACTCACTACTTTTGTTAACGATTTCAGCGAGCTTTTCAGGTGTTTGCTGCGCTTTATCCAGCTTCTGAAATTCACTGATCATGTCGTAGTAGCTTTGCTTCTGATTATATAAACCATCAAGAATATTGAATGCGCCAAAGTTAAAGTTAGGTGCATAGTCGCGGTCGGCGAAGGCTTCACCAGAGCGTTTCTGTGGTTTTGGTAGGTCGTTAGAAGAGTAGCTGAAGCCAAAAGATCCTGTTTCGTGGTCTGCGGTCACAATCACGAGCGTGTCTTCACGATCTTTCGCCCATTCATACACAGTTTGGATCGCTTCATCGAACTTTAGTAATTCATGCAGCATCGTACCTGCATCGTTACTGTGGCCTGCCCAGTCTATTTGGCCACCTTCGACCATTAGGAAAAAGCCATCTTCATCTTTGGATAGGATGTTGAGCGCTTTTTGTGTCATCTCTTTCAAGCTTGGCTGAGTTCGTTCGCCACTCTTTTTCTTATTGCTATAAGCGATGCCATCGTCCATGCCTGAGTAGGCAAACAGACCAAGTAACTTTTCGCCTTTAGCGTCGTCTAGCATGTTGCGGTTAAACGCTAATTGGTAGCCGTCTTTCTCTGCTTCGGTAAGAAGGTTACGGTCGTCTTTACGCTTTGATTTTAGGTAAATGTCACCTTGAGTCAGTTGCTCAAGTTGCTTATAAGTTTCACCTTTGTCGTTGGTCGATTTAGGAATCCAATGACGTAGTCCTCCAGATAGCATCACATCGGCGCCCGTTGCTAGCATATCGGATGCGATTTGATTCTCTAAAGATCGGTGAGGTTGGTGAGCGGCAAAAGAAGCTGGAGTCGCGTGAGTTAAGCGCGTGTCGGAAACTAAGCCAGTCGCTTTGCCTGCTTTTTTCGCTTTCTCAAGTACTGTCTCAACATGGTTACCTTGGGAATCGATACCGATTACTTCTGAACCGCTGTAAATACCCGTTGCAAGCATGGTCGCAGAGCAAGCTGAATCCACTACGATTGCGTCTTCCGGATGTGTTAGGGATGAACCAATAACCCCTTCTTGAGCAAGTTGATAAAGGGCCGTTTTTTTCCCTTTATAGATGGAGTTTGGCGCTTGGTTTGCGTAGGTTTCCAATAAACCAACTTGCTGAGGTCCCATACCATCGCCAATCATCAGAATGACATTTTTGATTTCTGCTGAAAGTACGTTGAATGAGAGTGTAGAGGTTACCACTGCGGTAACAATTGGTTTCATAAAGTGCTTCATTAGTTATCCCTTTTTATATAAGCGGGATGATTAGAACACCGATTTGTGTCAAATTCGTTTCATATTTATTTCATCAATATGAAATTGAGCATTAACTCAAGTTTTTAGAAAAGCATAAAAAAAGGCTCACATTTCTGTGAGCCTTTGTCGTATTTAGGAGGGTCCAAATCAATGGACTGTGTCATGGCTAATGTCAAGCAAGCGGTAAGTCTGCAACCACCTGGTTGAACGTGATACGAGCATTCTGAGCTTGCTCAGATAACTCGATCTTTTTCGCTTGTGCGGCACTAAGATTACTCTCGGCCTGCTCAAGTGCTTGTTGTAGGTTCTCTGGTAACTCGTGATTTTCCATTTGTGAACCTTGTTCTAACACATAAGCGCGAATTTCTTTCTTCACTGCGGCAAGTTCTGTGTAAGCAACACGCTCAAGTTCTGCGGCTTCTTGCGCAGCATCTTTTTCTTTCTCAAATTGAGCCAGTGCCATACCTTCAGCAGACCAAGGGTCCATGTCTGGTAGTTCTTCGATGTTGATCGTTGGCTCGATGTACGCATCTTGATGACGTAGGTCGAGGTTAGTCGCACGAACGGCTGAAATCATCAACATGACAGAGATAGCAAGCAGCGGTAGGCCACCAACAATCGCCGCCGTTTGTAGTGTACTTAGACCGCCTAGGAACATCAGGATCGTTGGCAAAAACGACAGAGTAAATGCCCAGAACATACGGTTCCAACGCATTGGTTCTTCAGTCACGTTGTTTTGAACCACAGACGCAAGAATGTATGAGATAGAGTCAAACGTCGTTGCTGTAAAGATGATACAAAGCAAAGTGAATACTGCGATAACTAGCGTGCTCATTGGCAGTTGTGCAAGCATCGAGAAGATAGCTTTGGTTGCGCCTTCTGCATTCAGGATGGCAACCACATCTAGCTCACCAGAAAGCTGAAGTGATAAGCCGTAGTTACCTAGAATCATGAAGAATAAGAAACAACCTAGAGAACCGAAGAAGATAGAACCTGACACCATTTGTTTGATGGTTCTGCCGCGAGAGATACGCGCAACAAACAGACCCATACTCGGTGCAAATACTAGCCACCATGCCCAGTAGAAAATCGTCCAGTCTTGTGGGAAGTGAGTGTTTTCGAATGTACCGTAGCCACCAAATGGTTCAGCCCACGTTGCCATCACGAAGAAGTTAGACAGTAGACGACCAATTGAGTCTAACCCCGTTTCTAACATGAAGATTGTTGGACCTGCAATCAGAACGAAAGCCAGTAGGCCCATCGCACCCCAGAAGTTGATGTTACTTAGGATCTTGATGCCTTTTTCCAATCCAGCATAAGATGAGTAAGCAAAAATCGCAGTACACACTAAAAGCACCATCACTTGCGTTAGGTTATTTTTAGGTAGACCAAATAGGTGATTCAGACCTTCAGTGATAAGAGGAGCGGCTAAACCTAGCGTTGTTGCAGCGCCGCCTAATAGACCGAAAATGAAAAGGATATCGACGATTTTTCCAGGTACGCCTTTACTGCGGTGTTCACCAAGAACAGGCATTAACGCACTAGAGATCTTTAGAACTGGCTGTTTACGTACATAGAAGAAGTAAGCGATAGGAATCGCAGGGATCAGGTAGATAGACCAAGCGATTGGTCCCCAGTGAAACAGACCGTAAGTTGCCGCCCAACGAACTGCTTCTTCACTGCCAGGTTCTAGTTGGAAAGGCGGTGATTGGTAGTAGTAAGCCCACTCAATACAGCCCCAGTACAAGATACTTGCACCGATACCGCCACAAAATAGCATTGCAGCCCATGATGCTGTTTTGAATTCAGGCTCTTCATCAGCTTCGCCTAGTTTAATTTGTCCCATATCACTGAACACAACGTAAACCATAAATGCACAGGCAGCGAGGCCTAGCGCAAGATATAGAAATCCTAGTTGATCCGTCATGAATGTTTTCGCAACCGCAATCCAGTCTGCGCCCTGAGCTGGGAACAAAATGAGCGGGAAAACTATCGTGAGTAGGAGTGCAATCGCACCAAAGAAGGTAGGCTTATCAATAAGCTCAAAAGTGTTTTTCACGAGTATTATTCCATTAAAATGAGAGCGGAATTATGGAATGAACTCGTTTTTTAGACCAAATCTGGTCTGTTGTCGTGACGACAAATCGCTTTAATGCAGAGAGGAAGGTGCAGTAACAGAGGGGGAAGTTAGATTAAGGCAAGTAGAATGCCACCCACGGTTGCCGCTGCGGATAAGTATTGCCCAGCTGAATAAGAACCATCGTCCTCTTCTTCAATCTTATCTGGATGATCCATACCTAAAGCGCCATGAGCAAATGACTCTACTTTATCGGTTACGGTCGCGTTTTCAGCTTCGACTTTCTTGGCTTCTTTATCGATTTCTTTAAGGGCAGATAATAGGGCTTTGCCTTCATCAGAAAGCTTGACGGTATTTTGTTCAACCTTAAGCGGTGCAGGCTTTTCAGCTTCAGTGCTTTTAGCTTGTGCATTCATTTGCGAAGGTGAATACAGCTGAGTATTACTCGTTCCTACTGGCGTCATATCGCTCTCCTTACCTATCCTTAAATATAGTATCGGCAGAGGTGTGAAAAACTTGTGCAATTAATCATCGGTAGTGATGTTTTTTTATTCGCACATTACATTTTCATCTGCTTGGTTAAATCGTCTATTTACTAAGCAAATCTTGTGCCGATAAGAATGTTTGATTTTAGATAGAGTTGGGATGAATGATGGGAACGTGATCAAGTTGTGACGATGGGCTAATTATCTAGGATTAGCCCACCGACTCTTCAGCTTAGAAGAGTGGTTTAGTCGCATTCTAGGCTAGCGCTGCGTTTTGATAGGTGCTTGTATGCCTTCATTCGGTTCTCTTTCTTAACAAAGCGAGCCGGTGGCGAAAGCACTTCAAGCTGATAATCGCTGCTATCCGATGAGATCTCTTCAACTGGGCTGATGATGGCGATTTTCAAATCAGGGTTACGACGTAGAATTGATGCCGCCGTCCCTAAACCACCTTCTGTGTGGAATTTACCGGCTACATGAATCACTTGTTTCTCTGGGTTTGATGCTAGGTAATCCACAATCGATTCGGCCATGGTCTCGTCCCATGTGACCTGAGCGGCAAACTGCTTTTCCGTTTGTTCTGGTGTACCGTGATGCATGGAAGCCATAAACTTTTCTTTGTAAGGGCTATCACCCGTATCGACTTCGGCGGCAATCCATTGGCGTTGCTCGGTCGATAACTGATCTAAGTAAGGTAACCCTTTACGGCCAATACACTGAACGAAAGGCTTTGGTGCGTTTGCTGCAATAACATCGATGTCGTTGGTTTTGGCGAACTCAACGAGCGCACGGTAATCACTTTCGTAGTTTGGCCACGCTGCCGCTTGAGACAGGAGAATTTGTTCGCCAATTTCACCGTTTAAGTATTGGTCGAGTGTGGCTTGGTGCTCTCGAGTAAACTGTTCCATTGAAAGAGCAATGTTTGATGTCGCGTTAAAGCGCGCTTTTAAAAAATCGGTTTGGAAGCGGTGAATAGCAGAATGAGTGTGCCATTCGCCAATAAGAATTACATCAGCGTCAATTAGCTGTTTAGGTAATGCATCGAGAGGAAGTATTTCGCCTTGTGGAGAAGCGAACTGGTAGTCATAGAATGTGGAAACAGATTCCTTTTGAGTCACTTTTTGAGAAGTGTCTTTTGCTGGTTGACTAGCACAAGCCGTGAGAAGAGTCGCTAATCCGATAAGAATAATACGTTGCATGAAATGCCTCCTTGAAGAACACGCATACTAAAGGAGGCAAGATAAGAATTCAATGCAAACGATAATCAATATCAATTAATTTTGTTTGCGATACACCCGCAGCATAAAGTCAGCTTCACAGTTGAATTGCTCGGCTTCGGTGAGTTGTTGTTTAAACTCTTCACTCGCCTTCCAAGCAAACGGCGTCATCTGTAGCAGGTCGAATGCATCTGACCCCGATAGTTCCATCATATAGTTTAGTTGCTCTTTATGCTCAAGCATAAAACCTTCGATCATCTCTGGATCTTCATCGTGCAAACGAACGCCATCATAAATCGCATCACGCAGCTGATAAAGGTGTCGGCTAGCGGGTGTTACGGTGATCACCACACCATTATCTTTGATGGTGCGTTGTAACTCTTCAGCCTTGCAAGGTGCGTAAATGCGTAGAATGCCGTCTAAGCTATTTTCCGCAAAGGGAAGACGATGGCTTGATGCAACTGAGAAGTCGACAGCAGGGTAGCGCTTAGCGGCGTATTTGATAGCAATTTTAGAAATGTCTAGGCCAAAAGTAGCACCATTCTTTTCTTGAAGATTCACAGCAATTTCGTTGGTGTAATACCCTTCGCCACAAC
This sequence comes from Vibrio sp. 10N.286.55.E10, assembly GCF_002872555.1. Classification (NCBI taxonomy): domain Bacteria; kingdom Pseudomonadati; phylum Pseudomonadota; class Gammaproteobacteria; order Vibrionales; family Vibrionaceae; genus Vibrio; species Vibrio sp. 10N.286.55.E10. The sequence goes on along the minus strand of NZ_MCSD01000008.1, from coordinate 42,277 downwards.
CAATATCCAATAGGCTAGGCGCCTCTTCTGGTAGGTAGCGAGAACACAACGTCACCACCGCTTGGCGCATTGGGTCATAGTGGTTACCTTCAAGGAAGCGACGACGTGCCTGCATCATCTCTTTGTTGTCACCTGGATCTTTTGAGCGTTTGTGGTGCGCAGGCATCAAATTGACATAGCCTTCTTTCGCTAGGTCGAACTGATGGTTCTTTTCACACTTAAACGTACGATCGTTTTGAGATAAAGGTTGGTGACACAAAGGGCATTGGTAAGTCATGACGATCTCAGAGGCATAGAGTTGGGCGAAGATTCTATCAAAAAGGTCTGCATCAGGCTAAATAAAAAGGCGAGAATATCCGCTTCTAGAATAGTGAGCTTATGGCTTATTACAATAAAAATCAGAGCTTAGGTTTAGGTCACGTTTATCTGCGTTTTTTCTGGGTATCGTCTACGCTTTCCTACTGTTTAATTAGAAGCTGATATGACAAAGAAAATCATTCTAGATACAGATCCGGGCATCGATGATGCAATGGCCATCCTATTTGCGGAAGCACATCCTGATATTGAGTTAGTGGGCATCACTACTGTTTATGGTAATGCGACGATAGACAACGGGACTCAAAATGCCCTTTATCTGAAGCAGAAGTTTGGAATGAAGGCGCTTGTGGCTAAGGGAACGGATAAGCCGTTAATAAGAGATCCTGTTGGAGCCACGGTTGTGGTGCATGGCGAGGCTGGATTTGGGGATGTGAAAGCGCCAAGTTCATTAGATGTTACAGCGCTTGATAAGCCGGCTTACCAGTTCATTATCGATAGTGTTCGAGCTGAACCGGGAGAGATCACTCTTGTGGCGGTTGGCCCTCTTACTAACCTCGCGCTCGCTCTGGAAGCGGACCCTGAAATTGTCGACTTAGTAAAAGAAGTGGTCATTATGGGGGGCGCGTTCGGTGAAAATGACCATCGAGGTAACGTGACGCCATTTGCTGAAGCGAATATCCATGATGATCCTCACGCTGCGGATAAGGTGTTTACGGCATCATGGCCTGTCGTGATTATCGGATTAGATGTCACTGAGGAGAGCTTCTTTACTGGTCAATACCTTGATGATTTACGAGATGATGCTGGAGAGGTAGGGCAGTTTATCTGGGATGTTAGCCGTTACTACTTAAAGTTCTATTCTGAAAAAGTAGGAATGGAGGGTTGTCATGTTCACGATCCTTCAGCCATTGCTTATGTTATCCAACCATCTCTATTTACCTGTCGTAGTGGCTCAGTCAGAGTAGTGACTGATGGCCCCGCTGAAGGGATGACAATTCAGAAAGTTGATCAACGTAAATATATGAATGATGAGTGGAGTTCATTCCCTGCACAAAAGGTCGGCGTTCAAGTGGACAACAATGCTCTGTTGTCACTCTATAGAGAAACTTTAGTTCACTATTCACAGCAGTAAAGCTAACTAATCGTCATCGTAGTGTTGTAAAAAATAGCTGTAAAAAAGGCCGGATAAACCGGCCTTTGAAGAGTTTTTTGAGTCGCTTACTGAGCTGAAATCACCGTAATCAGCTGGTGGCTTTCGCCAGGCTGTAATGTTTTTCCTGCTTCTAGGCTTGGTGCGTGCAGTGTTGATTCAACACATAGCATGGTTAGGTAACCGTCGTCTTGCATGTCGCCCATACTAGCGGCGCCTTCTGCCCACGGGTTCCACAGTACTGCAGAGTTATGACCGTGGTTTTCAACTGTTAGCGTGCGATCTAGCTTCTTGTCAGCAACAAAAATTTGCGCTTCTGGTTGCGTGTAAACACGGTCAATCGTGTCGGTTAGTACCAGTTCATCACCGCCTTGGCAGATCTTGCCACCTTGCAGGCTGTCGATGTACTTAGCGCCCATACCTGTGGTGGTGGTGTTATGAATGTCTGCAACGTTTAGGTAAGTGTGCAGCGCACCAGAGAAAGTCCATGGTTGTGAATCTGTGTTCTTCACGTCCAGGGTTACTTTTAGTTGCTCACCGATCTCAACATTCAAACGTGCATCGAACTGATGAGGCCATACTGCTAGCGTCTCTTCGCTTGGCTTCAGACCTAAGCTAACAATCACGCCAGCTTCGCTTTCACGGTGCTCAACCAATTGCCATTCACTTGAACGAGCAAAACCATGTGCAGGTGCTGCAATGCGACCAAACCAAGGCCAACATACTGGAATACCACCACGCAGAGCCGTTTTACCATCGAATTTAGCTTGTTGGCTCATCCAAATCAGGTCTTCTTGACCTTGCGGTTGGAATGACACCACATGGCCGCCAAACAGTGAAATCGCTGCGTTTGCTTTATCGTGGATAACGCGAACCAGTTTTACACCTTCGTGTTCAACGATAGTGACGTTGTCAGAAAGTACCGCCAGTGCAGGTAGAGTAGATAAATCCATTACATGATCCTTCTAAGGAAATTGAATTCAAATGCTGACTAGAGTGATGCTTGTGTTTTCATAAGTAACAAGCAGAGCCAGTATTAGAATTGAATTTTGCATTTGGGCTATCTTTATGAGCTTAGATAGACGCGGTTTAAAAGATAGCAGGTATTAAAAAGGCGACACTAAGGTCGCCTTTTTCAAAGTCTGCTCAAAACAGTCTTCGCTAATGCTTATCTAAAGCTATTTCTAAAAAGAAATTACTTAGAGATGTGAGCGATTAGGTCTAGAACTTTGTTTGAGTAACCGATTTCGTTGTCGTACCAAGATACAACTTTAACGAATTTGTCAGTTAGAGCAACACCAGCTTTAGCATCGAATACTGAAGTTTGAACTTCACCGATGAAATCTTGTGATACTACTTGGTCTTCAGTGTAACCAAGAACGCCAGCCATTTCGCCTTCAGAAGCTTCTTTCATTGCAGCACAAATTTCTTCGTAAGATGCAGCTTCTTTTAGGTTAACTGTTAGGTCAACTACAGATACGTTAGCAGTTGGTACACGGAAAGCCATACCAGTTAGAAGGCCGTTTAGTTCTGGAAGAACAACGCCTACAGCTTTAGCAGCACCAGTTGAAGATGGGATGATGTTTTGAGAAGCACCACGGCCACCGCGCCAGTCTTTAGCAGAAGGGCCATCTACAGTTTTTTGAGTTGCTGTAGTAGCGTGAACTGTAGTCATAAGACCAGACTCAATGCCCCACTTATCGTTAAGTACTTTAGCGATAGGTGCAAGACAGTTAGTAGTACAAGAAGCGTTAGAAACGATGTCTTGACCAGCGTAAGATGCTTGGTTAACGCCCATTACGAACATTGGAGTTGCATCTTTAGAAGGACCAGTAAGAACTACTTTCTTAGCGCCAGCAGTGATGTGCTTACGTGCAGTCTCGTCAGTTAGGAAAAGACCAGTTGCTTCAGCAACTACGTCTACGTCGATAGCATCCCACTTAAGATCTTCTGGGTTACGCTCAGCTGTAACACGTACAGTTTTACCGTTAACGATTAGGTTACCGCCTTCAACTTCAACAGTACCGTTGAAACGGCCGTGAGTTGAGTCGTACTTAAGCATGTATGCCATGTACTCTACGTCGATTAGATCGTTAATACCTACTACTTCGATGTCTGCACGCTCTTGAGCTGCGCGGAATACGAAACGGCCGATACGGCCAAAACCGTTAATACCTACTTTGATAGTCATTGTAGTTGCTCCACAACTTAATTTCTGATTAAAGATAACTGGTAGTAAAATTACAGAATCCAGTATACATCTGCAATAGATAATCCGACTTAACTTGTTTAATGTCAAAAAAAAGCGACGCTTTTCTTAACAATTGGGTGTAAGTGGTTGAAAATTGACCATTGCAAGTGGCTCTGTACCCTTCCAGTTGGGTAAAATACCCCTAAATGATGATTCACTTATGAGTGTATATGTACAATGTTTCCTGGTGAGAAAGTATGTGCTACAAAACGACTGATATGCAAGCCTTTATAGAAAAAAGTAAATATAATAACTGAGAATGTGGAGAAATATTAACGTGATTCAAAAGGGAGGAAATATGATAAAGCCTGATGAATACTGGCGTGAGCGCCTAACAGACGACGAATTTGCAGTGTGTCGTGAACGTGGTACTGAAGCCCCATATAGCGGTAAGCTACTGCACAACCATAAGACTGGTGTCTATAGCTGCACATGCTGTGAAAGCCCTTTGTTTCTGTCGGATAACAAATACGACTCTGGGTGTGGTTGGCCAAGTTTTGATGCCCCAGTGAATGATGAAGCAGTACGCTATATAGAAGATCTAAGTCACGGAATGAAGCGTGTAGAGATCCGTTGTAACGCCTGTGATAGCCATTTAGGTCACGTTTTTCCTGATGGTCCGAAGACCACAGGTGAACGATTCTGTGTTAATTCGGTGTCGTTAATTTTCAACAAAAATGACGAAAGTACGAAATAACTTGTAACTATTGTCTAATCCTTACAGGTCGCATTTGCCGATTTAGGAATGCTGAATGACCCAAGATTTCAGAATTAACTCTAGTACAAATAAAAACAGCTACCAGAAAGGTAGCTGTTTTTTTTGAAAGCGGGTGAATGAATCGGAAGCTTAGGTTAGAACACACTAAATGGTGCGCTCAGTAACTCGGGACGATTGAAGGGCTGTAAACTCCATCCTCAATAGCTTCGACGATGTTGTCTGCGTCTTTATTTAGCTTCTTATAGGTTGCCTTGTCGAAACGGTACAGCACAGTTAGCTCTGCTTCAGAAGCAATCGGCACGTCAAAGTCTTTGGCAACCATCGCCCAAACGTACGCTTTTTCCATATGGCCAAGGCTATGGTTGATACTTGCCATCGACTTGAAGATTTCAGTGTTGGCTACTGAGCCATTAGAAAGCGTTAGCGCATTATTGAGTAACTTAAGTGTCTTTGCATGATCGCGGGTGGTGTAGAAGGTTGCCAAGGCATATTGCATCTCTGCTGTATTTAATGCTTCTTTTCCTTCTAGCTGTAGGAAACTGCGTCTGGCGTTGGTGTCCCCAGTTTGCGACCACAAGAAGTAAAGCGTTTCTGGTGTATCGGCTTTCGATAGCTCATCAACAATGCGCTCAGACTCTTCGATACTGTGCATTAAAGAGGTAAAGCGACGCTCTTGCAGCTTAGATTGATCGATTGTTTCGATCTGCGCCGCGAGTTCTAGGCACTTTTTGTAGGCCGTGACTAATTCGAATTCTTTAATTTTGTTTATTTCGGTGGGTTGCTTCTGAACTTCAAATCGATGCCAGATAAGATCGGTACGTGCTACGCGACATTGCCCATCGTTCATATTCAATTGTTCACACTGAAGGCCCGGGTTGCTTTGGCACAGTTGATCGGTATTTTTGTTCCCTTCAAGACACCCAACCAGAGTGAAAGGCAATAGGCTAATCGCCAACCATTTCATAATTTTCATATTCCTTCACTTGTGATCAAATGCACTTATTATCGGTCAGGTTCTTGACTCAATTTTGTTACGGGTTATTTTCTGGTGAAAATTGTTAAAACTAAGGCTTTACCATGGATGCAGAACAACTTCTTAGCGCAATGACTCCCGAGGTCTACGAACGTTTAACCTACGCAGTTGAAACGGGTAAATGGCCAGAAGGTACGGCGCTCTCAAAAGAACAGCGTGACTCGTGTATGCAAGCGGTTATGTTATATCAATCTAAACATAACTCTGAAGCTCAACATATGACAATTGCAGCTGGTGGTGAAATTAGCTTTAAATCTAAGTCTGAACTAAAGAAACAGTTTAAGTCAGATCAAGAAGACATTGTTAGGGTTAACCCGAATCATTAAGCTTAAATTACAACAAAGGGGTGGCAATGTGCCACACCTTTTAGTTTAACTCGTTTATTTATAAGCAATAAAACGATTTAGTTCACGTTAAGCCGCCGTTGCTATCATCGAATAACTGGGTTTAACATGAATCTGTGAACTGGTTATAAACTCATCTCGCCACGCAACACTTGTTGCATTTGAGCCTTCACTTCTTCGTAGCCTAGGTTTTGGCTTAGTAGATAATGTAACTTCGCCAGTGCCGCTTCCGGTGTCATATCATAACCGCTGACAACGCCAGCTTCTGCCAGTGCACAACCTGTCGCGTAACCCCCCATATTCACTTTACCCGCTAAACACTGAGTAAGGTTCACCACGATAACACCACGCTCTGATGCGTCTTTAAGGTGTTGAAGCAGTTCTGGGTTTTGTGGTGCATTACCAACACCAAAAGTAAGCAGAATCATTGCGTTCACAGGCTGCAATAACGTGTTGCGAATCACTTCGTGTGAGATGCCAGGGTACATTGTGATTACGCCAATAGGTTGCGGAGTAATGTTATGAACCTTGAAAGCGCCTTCAGGTTGTTCGTTTACCTTTACGTTATTGCTAAGTTGGATATTGATACCCGCTTCTAGCAAAGGATTCAGGTTTGGAGAAGTAAACGCATTGAAGCCATCTGCGTGTGATTTTGTGCTGCGGTTACCACGCATCAACTTGTTGTTGAAGAACAGTGTCACTTCGTTGATAGGGTAGTTTGCTGCAATGTGCAGTGCATTCAGCAGGTTTGCTTGTCCGTCTGAACGAAGCTCTGCTAGGGGGATCTGAGAGCCCGTAACAATCACAGGTTTGCCGAGGTTTTCAAGCATGAAAGACAGTGCAGAGGCGGTGTATGCCATAGTGTCTGTACCATGCAGGATAACGAAACCATCGTACTTATCGTAGTTCGCGCGAATGTCATCAGCGATGGTCTGCCAATCAAGTGGCGTCATATCTGAAGAGTCCATTAATGGAGAGTATTCGTGAATGGTGTACTCAGGCATCTCTGGGCGATGGAATTCAGGCATGCCAGCTAGCTGCTTATCCATGAAACCTGCGACAGGAACATAGCCGTGGTCAATAGACTTCTGCATGCCAATTGTGCCGCCGGTGTACGCGATATAGATGTGTTTTCTTTCCATGGCGATTAATACTTAGTGTGATATAGGGAACAGGGGGGCGATTATAGCGAATTATCATGCAATAAAAAGAGGCGCCTCACACAGAGGTGCCTCTTGATAATAAAGCGTTGAGCTTATCTTATTGAACTTGGCAGTTTAAGCAGAAAGCGTATCGGCCTTGTGGGTCGTTAAAGTTGCCTAACAGCTGGCTATCTTGAGCTAACTGTTGAGTAATGGGCTGTAAACTGCTTGGAATCATTGACTGAATATCAAGGCCTATCGACATCTGAATTTGGTTCATAAATTCTTGAATAAATTGCTCAGTCGCCGAAAGTGGTTCTTCTACCCAGTAGATGTTGTAACTTTCAAGCTCTGCAAGTGAAGCCGCCGCTGCAACCGCATCATCGAAATCACCAATCTCATCGACTAAGCCTTTCTGAATCGCATCTTGACCTGTCCAAACTCGACCTTGAGCAATCTTGTCGACCGCATCGACTTCCATGCCGCGATTTTCTCCAACTAGGCTGATGAATCGACGGTATCCGTTTTCAATGCCCATTTGGAACGCGTCTTTCGCGCCATCGCTAAGTCCAGTTGTAATACCAAGACCTGAGAAAGGTGACGTACCAACGCCATCCGTGTAAACACCAATATCATTCAGCCCTTTTTCGAAGGTAGTGATAACACTGAAGATACCAATCGAACCCGTTAGTGTGGTTGGCTGAGCTAGGATCTTATCTGCGCCCATCGAGATCCAGTAACCACCTGAAGCAGCAAGACTCGACATCGACACAACAACTGGCTTACCCGCTTGCTTGATCGCTTCTATTTCATTACGAATAACTTCTGAAGCAAAGGCACTGCCACCTGGGCTATCTACACGAAGTACAACGGCTTTCACTTTATCGTCGTTACGTGCTTGGCGAAGTAGGGCTGCAGTGGTATCTCCGCCAACTGTGCCACGTGGCTGCTTGCCATCCATAATTGCGCCGCTGGCAACAATCACGGCAACGTCGTGTGATTCACTGGTCATGTCGGGAAGCATGGTTGCACGGTATTCGTAGTAACCAAACGCGTTGTAGCTGTCTTGACCGTCACTGCCGAAAACATCTGCAAGCTCTAGGCGAACTTGTTGGCGTGTCGCTAACTCATCCACTAAGCCAAGTTTCTCAGCCAGTTTTGCAATGTCACCATCGACAGACTCAAGTTCTTTCAAGAAGGTGCCCATGCTTGGGTTCAGTGTTTTAGCGTCGATCTGACGGTTGTTACTGACGTCATCAACGTACGCACCCCATAGTTGGCTTAACCAACGAGAAGCGGACTCTTTCGCTGCATCTGACATGTCGTCACGAATGAATGGCTCGATAGCTGACTTGTAAGTACCCACACGGAACACGTGTGTGTTTACGTCTAGCTTCTCTAATAAGGTTTTGTAGTAAAGCGAATAAGCGCTGTAACCTTTAAGAAGAACCCCGCCATCTGGTGATAGGAAGACTTTAGTTGCGTAGCTTGCTAGGTAGTATTGGCTTTGGTTGTAAAAGTCACCCACCGCATAAATAGGTTTGCCTGCCGCTTTGAACTCATTCAACGCTTTAGCGATGTAGCGCAGCTTGGTTAGGTTGGTTTCTGGCAACTCTTTGAGTGCTAAAACGATACCTGTAACCTTGTCATCGTCTTTTGCGTAGCGAATCGTTTCAACGATATCAAACAGGATGTTCTCTTTTGGAAGGTCTTTGCCAAGCAGCGAACCCGTGACCGAATCCATCGGATTGATATAGCGACTTTGTTCTACAATAGGACCAGACAGGTTAAGCACCAGAGCTGAATCCTGTGGAACCGTCGGTTGAGCCGTATCTGAATGGAAGTACACAAAGTAGATGATGGCGATACTGAGTAAAAAGACTAGGTTAACCAGCGCAAGACGTACAAACGTAATGAGCTTCCAAATCCCTTTAAAGATCATACCTATAAATTTGAATATTTTTTTCATTCTGTCTCCGCAGTGAGATCACGTCGCTTTAACAAGCCGTAGTACCATTAATCTCAATCATATGAACTGCTTAGTATCCTACGACAATTCCCAAGCTCAAACTACACCAAGAATTGTTAATCGATATATATTCTCATTAAGTGTAGTCAAATTAAGGGGTTCTGAACGATTAATACCTTCAGCATTATGATCGGTGTTACAAAAATGTAAACGGTTGTTTGAACTTTTGGTGATTGAACTATACTGTGGTCAGACCACAAGGATAAAATAATAGAAGTGATGTCTGCCATGTACCCACATTTACTTGAACCACTCGATCTTGGATTTACTCAGTTACGTAACCGTGTATTGATGGGATCAATGCACACAGGTTTAGAAGAAAATAAAGAAGGCCTACACAAACTTGCCGCGTTTTATGAAGAGCGAGCAAAAGGAGGCGTTGGTCTTATTGTTACCGGTGGTTTCTCTCCTAATTTACGTGGCAGATTAACCCCATTTAGTGCTGAATTCAGTAAAGTAAAGCACGCCAAAGCGCACCAAGTTGTTACCGAAGCCGTCCACAAGCACGGCGGTAAAATTGCGCTTCAACTATTGCATGCCGGTCGTTATGCGATGCACCCATTCGCGCAAAGTGCTTCTGGCATTAAAGCGCCAATCGCTAAGTTCGCACCCAGTGAGATGAGCCCTCGTCAGATCAAAAAGACCATCGGTGCCTTTGCCAATAGTGCAGAGCTCGCTCAGGTTGCTGGTTATGACGGCATTGAGATCATGGGCTCGGAAGGTTACTTGATTAACCAATTCATTTGTAAGCGTACCAACATGCGTTACGACGAGTGGGGCGGTTCTTACGAGAAGCGTATGCGTTTCCCGCTAGAGATCGTCAAATCGATTCGCGAAGCGGTGGGTAAAGATTTCATTATTATTTTCCGACTGTCGATGCTGGATTTGGTTGAGCAAGGTAGCACCTTTGAAGATGTTGTTCTTTTGGCTCAAAAGCTAGAAGAAGCGGGCGTGACTATCATCAATACTGGTATTGGTTGGCATGAAGCTCGTGTTCCGACTATCGCGACGCAAGTACCACGCGGTGCATTCTCTTGGGTAACCGAGAAAGTGAAACCATACGTGTCGATCCCAGTGGTGACATGTAACCGAATCAACACGCCAGAAGAGGCCGAACGTATCCTCAGTTCAGGGCAGGCCGACATGGTTTCAATGGCGCGCCCATTCTTGGCAGATCCGGACTTTGTTAATAAAGCCGCTCAAGACCAAGCGCAGTTCATCAATACCTGTATCGGCTGTAACCAAGCTTGTCTTGATAACGTGTTTAAGGGTAAGCGAGCGAGCTGTTTGGTTAACCCACGAGCTTGTTACGAGACTGAAATTGTTGTTCAGCCAGCGCAAGCGACTAAGTCCATTGCGGTTGTCGGCGCAGGCCCAGCCGGTTTAGCCTGTGCAACGACTTTAGCGCAGCGTGGACACAAGGTTGACTTGATTGAGAAAAATGACCGTATCGGCGGCCAGTTTAGATTAGCAATGCAGATACCGGGCAAAGAAGAGTTCAGAGAAACGATTCGTTATTTTGCTAACCAAATCGATGCATCCGGCGTGAATCTGAAACTGGATACCGAAGCAACGTTTGAGATGTTGTTGAAGTACGATGAAGTAGTGATGGCTGCTGGCGTAGAGCCAAGAAAGCTCGATATTGAGGGCATTGACCAAGAAAACGTGGTCGATTACCAAACCTTGATTCGCGAAAAGACACCAGTAGGCGAAAAGGTCGCGATTGTTGGTGCTGGTGGTATCGGTGTCGATGTGGCAACCATGCTGACAGAGCCGACTTCACACAGCCTAGACGATTGGCTGCATGAGTGGGGTATCGATAAGAACATGGAACACCCAGGTGGTTTGTATCCTTACCCGGATTCATTCAGCGACAAAACGGTTTGGGTGATGCAGCGTAAAGCGGGGCGCGTTGGTAAAGGTCCGGGCAAAACTACAGGCTGGATTCATAAACGTACGCTAGAAAAGCGCGGCGTGAATCTACTGGGCGGCGTGAGCTACAATAAAATTGATGACCAAGGTCTGCATATCAGTATTGGCAAAAAAGAACAGGTCCTCGATGCCGATTCCGTTATCGTGTGTGCAGGTCAGGTGTCAGTTCGTCCATTTGAAGATATGTGGCAAGAGTTTGGTGGCAAACTGCACGTGATAGGCGGTGCCGATTATGCCGGTGAGCTGGATGCAGTACGTGCTATCCGTCAAGGTGTTGAACTGGCTATTAAGTTATAGAATCAGCCATCAAACTGTAATCTTACCGGTAGATATTGTTACTTAATTTGCTGAGCTAGATTTTGAACAAGGCTCCTAAGTCATAGATTTAGGGGCCTTTATTGTTTTTAATCTAGCCCAAATTGACAGTGGTTGAGATTTATTATCGTTTGTATTCTGTGCTAAAGTTCAACTATACAAACAATAAAAATTAGTAAGGACTTCAAATGGATGCTTTGGATCTATTGCTCAACAGACGCTCAATCGCAAAACTCTCTGATCCAGCACCTGAAGGTGTGGCGTTAGAAAACATCATTAAAGCAGGGCTGCGCGCTCCAGACCACGGTGCACTAACACCTTGGCGCTTTGTTATCGCGCAAGGTTCTGGTCTACAAAAGCTTTCAGACATATTGGTTCGTGCGGCACAAGCTGACGAGAGCGAAGAAGCGGTCATTGAGAAAGTTAAAAAAGCGCCGTTTCGAGCACCAATGGTGATCACTATCATCGCAAAGGTAACTGAGCACGAAAAAGTGCCCGCGTTCGAACAACACCTATCTGCGGGTTGTGCTGCACAAGCCATGCAAATGGCTGCCGTTGCTCAAGGTTTCCAAGGTTTTTGGCGCTCAGGTAAGTGGATGTTCCACCCTGAGGTTCACCAAGCTTTCGGCCTAGAAGGCGACGACGAAATTGTTGGCTTCCTATACCTTGGTACTCCGGGCTGTACGCCAATGAAAGTGCCAGAACGCGACTTCTCAAAGTTCGTTGAGTTCTTATAAAGAAAGCTGAAGCTTGAATAGTGGAATGCTAACTGTATAAACAACCAGTTTTTCTTGATTTATTAGGGCCACATTAGATAATGTGGCCCTAATTGTTTGTAGCATCTGGAAAAACATGTCTCGCCTTATTATTGCTGAAAAACCAAGCCTCGGCCGCGCGATCGCCGCTGCACTGCCTAATCCACAGAAGAAAGACCAAGGGTTTATCAAATGTGGCAATGGGGATGTGGTGACTTGGTGTATTGGACACTTATTGGAGCAGGTTGAGCCGGATGCTTATGACGACCGCTACAAGAAATGGAACTTGGCCGATCTTCCTATCGTGCCAGAGCAGTGGCAGCTAAGACCTCGTAAGACATCCAGCAAACAGCTTACGGTGATCCGAAAGCTACTGAAGGACGCCACTCAAATTGTTCACGCCGGAGACCCGGATAGAGAAGGGCAGCTGCTGGTTGATGAAGTGATTGATTACTGCAAAATATCCAAGGCTAAGAAAGAGTCGATGGACAGGTTATTGATCAGCGACTTGAACTTACCTGCCGTAAAACGTGCACTTTCCCAAATGCGCAGTAACCGTGACTTTATTCCACTGTCTATTTCTGCATTGGCACGCTCTAGAGCCGATTGGCTGTATGGCATGAACATGACCCGAGCTTATACCTTGCTTGGTCAAAAGGCTGGCTACCAAGGCGTGTTGTCGGTAGGGCGAGTACAAACACCTGTACTTGGTTTGGTCGTAAGGCGTGATGAAGAGATCGAAAACTTCATTCCAAAAGATTACTTCACTTTGCATGCCTTGATTCCTTACCAAAACAACGGTCAGAGTTTTGATATTCGTGCTCGTTGGAAACCGAGTGAAGCATGTAAGCCGTGGCAAGATGAAGAAGGACGCGTGCTCAATCGAAAGCTGGTTGAGAACGTTGCTCAGCGAATTGCGAATCAACCCGCGACGGTGACGGAATCAGAGCAAAAGCAAAGTAAACAAGCTGCGCCACTGCCTTACTCGCTGTCAGCTTTGCAGATTGATGCGTCTAAGCGTTTTGGTATGAGTGCTCAGCAGGTGTTAGACACTTGTCAGTCTTTGTACGAGAAACACAAACTCATCACTTACCCGCGTTCTGATAGCCGCTATCTACCTAAAGAGCACTACTCGCAGCGAGAATCGATCGTTGATGCTATCGCTAATAATGCGAAAGAGCTACAAAGTGGCGCGCAGGGCACAGATCTCTCACTGAAATCAAAAGCATGGAACGACAGTAAGGTGGATGCTCACCACGCAATAATCCCAACACCGAAGAAGTCATCGGTGAATGGTTTATCTGCCAATGAGATGAAAATCTATCAGCAAATCGCTCGTCAGTATCTAATGCAGTTCTACCCACCTGCGGTTTTTGCGGATGCTAAGCTAGTCTTTGATATCGCTGGTGGCGTGTTCATTGCGAAAGGACGTCAGCTTATCAACCCAGGTTGGAAAGTGTTGATGGGCAAAACGGACACCGAAGAGAAAGGTGATGGCACGGATACGGTTCCTCCATTGGATAAAGGGACTGTGTTGACGTGTCGTGAAGGCGTGATTGGTGATAAAAAAACTGAGCCACCAAAACACTTCACAGAAGCGACATTGCTCCAAGCGATGACAGGTATCGCCCGTTTTGTCGCGAACAAGGACCTGAAAGCTATTTTGAAAGAGACTGATGGTCTTGGAACAGAGGCGACTCGTGCGGGCATTCTCGATACGCTATTTAAAAGGCAGCTGCTAACGCGCCAAGGTAAAAGCATTCATAGTAGCCCAGCAGGTAGAGGTTTGATTCATGCTCTACCTGAGGATTCGACCTTCCCAGACATGACAGCGCACTGGGAGCACCAGCTGCAAGGTATGGCAGAACGAAATCAAGCATACCAACCTTTTATGCAGGCACTGGAAAGCAAGATAGATGGCCTGATGGGCAAGGTAAAAACGGGAGAAGTGCCTGAATCACTTCGCCACCTCCCTAAAGTCGAGAGACCTGCATTTAAACGTCGTAAAGGCGGTGGTACGAAGAAGTCTTATGCCAACAAAGGTACGTATGCTAAGAAAGGCTCTTCCGCTAAAAAGGGCACTAAAAGCTAAGACTTATTGAGGTTAGGATTAACGTCCGACTTTACGCCCACAACGTTTAAACAGTTGCTGCCAATAGTCCACATGGCGGCGAGTTGATGCGCGAAAGGCTTGGTGCGTATCTTTGATGGGAAAATAATAGCTGTGAAGTTCTGGCTGAGCATCAAACATAACAAGCTGCGATGCTAACTGCTGATAGTAGCCATCCAGCTGAGCCATGTAAGGCTGAACCTTGCCAATATACTGTTGTTCGAAGACGTTGTTGAGATAACGAAATTTAGTGGTGTCTCGTTGCTTACCACAGATGATATTGGCATCAAAGGTGGTGAGTTGCTTAGTAATGGTATCCAATTCTGCCGAAGCACGAGCGAGCGAGTAGTACAAATCTCCAAGCGTAGAACTCTTCTCCAATACTTCTTGAACCTCAATGGTTTTGCCCGAAACGAGCGATGTGTTTAACGCTTGATTGATATGTTCTAGGGCGTCGTTTGTCTGTCTCACTTGATCGCTAATATCAGCACGTAACCACTGACTCCCCCGCATTTGCGACTGCATGGCATCACTGGTATAGATGAGATTCCATTGATGTAGCGGAAACTGTGCGAGTTTCTGTTGCTCAATTTCTTTTAGTAATTCTACGATCTCTGGGTCTAGCTTGTGATTAGCTAAACATTGCCCAACACCTTCCAGTAGAGCGACCTGATAATCATAATTTCGGAACTCGTCCGCGACTTTTCCGAGTACTGAATTTCTCTCGGCAATTAGATTAAATAACCCACACTGACGAAGCTGGTAGCTGTCGATGAGTCCGATAGAGAGCGAAGGTATATCCAGTAACAGCTCTCGCTTTCTTGGTAACGCCTCAAACTCCCAGTTCTCTTTGATCTCATCAGCGTCTTGTACCCTGGCTATTTTAGTTTGATAGTCGTCAAATAAGTCTCCAGGGCCTTCCCCAAAACACCCACCGAGCACCACGGTTAACAAAACCAGTGGCGAACGTCGCAGTAAATTTGCAAGAAGGCGATGATTCATGGGGAGCCTACCAGTCTATCTCGGTGCCATCGAAATTGAAGAAGTGACCACTTACTTCGGTATTGGCAGATTCGATGACTTTGATAAGACCAGATGCTGAAGTGTCTGTGTCGATTAGAGCATTGGGCCCACCCATTTCAGTCTGTACCCAACCTGGGTGCAGCGCTAACACAGTAAAGCCACCATCGGTTAGGTCGTTGCTTAAACTCTTCACAACGGAGTTAAGAGCCGCTTTAGAGGAACGATAGATGTAGCCACCGCCAGAGGTGTTCTCTGTCATGCTGCCTACTCGAGAAGACAAGCAAGCGACCTTTTTCACGTCACTGTTTTCTAGAACAGGTAATAGCATTTCGACAAGCTTCAATGGCGCAATCGTATTGACTTCAAAAACACGTCGCCACTCTTCGACATCGGTGTTACCCAGTCCGTAACCTTTTGGCCCATAGTAGCCAGCATTGTTAATCAAGATATCTATCGACGGAATCTGAGAGGGAAGTTGGCTCACCGTTTGGTAATCGGTTATTTCTAACTGAATGCAGGTTAAGTTGCTGTTGTGGTCTGCGAGTGAGAGCAGTTCTTTTGCTGAAGAGGCGTCACGGTAAGTTGCGTACACCTTGTGATTACCTTTCAAGTATTGTTGAGTCAAACTTAAGCCAATGCCGCGGTTCGCTCCAGTAATAAAAATAACGCTCATGGTGATTCCTTTTCAGTTCAATTAGTTAAGTTTGATGGCTTAACACGAGAAAATCAACGGTCCACCAACTGGCCATTAGCATTCCTACAAAAATCATTACTGCAGCCATCGAGCCGCAGATCACCCCAAGGATGAGTATTACGTTTTTCATTGTTGCCTCTAAAATGGATTTAAGGTAATGATAATTGTTATCATTAATTAAGGTTGTCGCCAAGTCTGAGGCTGTTATGATTTTGAGAAAGATACGCAATTAACTTGATTATGATTCCTTTAATTTACCACCCAATCTATTCGCAACTGCCTTTACCTGAAGGTCACCGTTATCCGATTAACAAATATCAGTTGTTACACAGTGCTGTTGAGGCGCTAATGGATAGCGACCCCTTGTGGAAGAGCAGGTTTGAAGTGTTCCAACCAACGCCCGTTTCGGTTGAGCAAGTAAAACAGGTACACGATAGCGAGTATGTCGATTTGCTTGTTTCTGGAAACCTGCCTGCGGCAAAGATGAGGCGTATCGGCTTTCCGTGGAGTGAGCAACTTATTGAAAGAACGCTCTATTCCAGCGGAGGAACTTGCTTGGCCGCAGAAATGGCGATAGAGAGTGGTTTAGCGATTCATTTGAGTGGTGGCTACCATCACGCGCATCATGACTTTGGCAGTGGCTTTTGTCTGTTGAATGATCTTGTGCTGGCAGCAAAGCACGCGTTGACCTTTGAGCACATAGATAAAGTGTTGATTGTCGATAGTGATGTTCATCATGGCGATGGCACTGCGACGCTTTGCCAAGATAGCGATGAGATTATTACTCTGTCTTTCCACTGTGACAAAAATTTCCCTGCACGAAAACCATTATCGGATTTAGATGTGCCATTAAGCCGTGAAACTGAAGATGAAGAGTTTCTAAGGTGTTTCGAACAAGTCACTAAGCTGGCGATTGCCCATCATCAACCTGATCTCATCATCTATGATGCGGGTATCGACATCCATCAAGACGATGAACTGGGCTATTTGAATGTGTCTACTCAAGGCATATTTGAACGCGACTGCTTCATTATTGAATTAGCGAAATCAGACTCCATTCCGATGGCGTGTGTTGTTGGTGGTGGCTATCGAACACAGCATCAAGATCTGGTTCCTATTCACATGCAGTTATTGAAAGCGGCACTAGCCGTGAATAGTTGACCTGTTGAACTAGGTTTTCTCCAGATACAAAAAAGCCGCTGATTTCTCAGCGGCTTTCTTTAATGTGGTGGAGGGATAGGGATTTGAACCCTAGAACCGCTATTAACGGTTGCCGGTTTTCAAGACCGGTGCTTTCGACCACTCAGCCATCCCTCCAATGGCGCGTATAATATAAGGGTGGCTTTCGCTTGTAAATACCCTTATCAACTGACTGCTTTTTTTATGAACGCTTTTTGGTGTTTTTGTTCTGGATGGTTGTTTTTCGCTCGGTTTATTAAGAAGCAGACCAAACCTTATATTCAATAAGCCAAGAATTCTTAACTTTCGTTATACGCGAAGTGTTTCCGTGCCATTAAAAAGAAAGTATCTATTTGGCTTGCAGGTAAAGTTATGAGGGAAGTGGTTTAGGCATAAGAACTTTCAGCTAGGGACTCTTAACTAGGAGCTTTTAGCTTAGAACTCTGAGATCGGAATTTAAGAGTAGGTATCAAGTGAATGAGTTTGAAACTGGGACTGCAGAGAGTTTTGTTAGATGAGCTTTATATTTTAAAAAGCTTCAGATGCAAAAAAGCCGCTGATTTCTCAGCGGCTTTCTTTAATGTGGTGGAGGGATAGGGATTTGAACCCTAGAACCGCTATTAACGGTTGCCGGTTTTCAAGACCGGTGCTTTCGACCACTCAGCCATCCCTCCAGTGGCGTGAATAATATAAGGGGCAGAGGATCTTGTAAACCCTTAATTTTCATAATTTTGTTTTGTTGCTTGTTTTCTAATCACTCACGGCAATAAAAAAGGGAAGCGCTTGGCTTCCCTTTTCTGTGTGCTGATTATTTAGTCATTTTTTGTGTAGAAACGCTGTAGCTCGGTTAGGCCTTGCATCAACACAGGTAAGCGAGGGCTTACGTTTTTCAAGCGTTTGTAATTCTGGTCGTACAATTTGTAGTTGCCAAATTTATCTAATACCGTTGTTTGTTGGTCAGTAACAAGAGCAAGTTCACGAGAGTCGCCCGCTAGGATCCACTTTCTCTTACGCTCATTAAACAGGCTGCGACCACTACTGAAGTCCGTTGGGTTCGAAGATACGCCCAATAGCTCTTGCATCAGTGTTACTGATACGTCTAGATGACTAGAACGGTGCGTGTATTCAGAAGCAGACTTACCTGGCCAGCTGATAAACAGCGGTACTTGTAACTGATAACGACTGTAGTTGGAGTTTGCACCCCAGCTGTTGGTTTTGGTTTCGTTAAACTCAGTACCGTGGTTAGAGGTAATGATAACTACTGTGTTGTCGGCGAGCTCTAAGCGTTCCAGTTCAGCGTAGATAGTTGCTAACTGAGCATCGGCCGCTGTTGCTGACTTTTGATAATCTGCAGCAAAACGTTCTGCTGTTGTTAACGTTGAGTCCGACTCTGAACTTGAATCGTAGCTGGCGAAGTTATCCAGTGTAGTCAGTTCAATAAAGTTAAACCAAGGGCGTTTAGCTTGTGGTGATTGAATCCAATCAGACCAAGCTTTGATTGCACTCTGGTCATCATAAGTTGCTTGCTGTGGCATAACATCACGGCCTCGGAAGATAATATCCGAGTAAAGTGTATCGCTAAAGTTGTCGCCGCTGAAAGCAGCAAACTTATAATCGTGATTATCTAATACATCCAACAGTACTGCGCTTGACCCTTGAGCTTCGATGCTGCTTGCGTAGCTGCTCGGCAGGCCGTAGAACAAGCCGAAAATACCAAACATATCGTTACTTGAACTGTAGTGGTTGGTGAAGTTGATCGACTGTTGTGCGTAAGCATAGCTGTTTGGCATCGCTGTCGCATTTAGTGCGTCAGCGCGAAGGTTGTTCACACTCACCATCAGGATATTAAGATCATCACTGCGGCGGTTGTATTGAATTTTTTCTAGCGGATAGCTAACTAGGTTTACGTTCTCTTTGTTCGCTTCTAAACGCTCAAGGTACTCTTCACGATCTAATAGGCCATGTTTTTCCATAAAGCTTTTCGCTGTCATTGGGTAAGACAGTGGGAAGTTCGCTTTCTGGCTAGTAATTGGGTTATAGAAATACGCATCAGCCCACATGTAGGTCAAGTGGCTGCTGATGAAACACAAGAAGAAGACGGCAGTAATCGGACGGCCAATGTGTTTATGAGACAGTTTACGCTGCTTACGCCAAACCCACTCAGACAGACCAAGCTGTAGTAAGAAGATAAATGGCATAACAATGAAGAGGTGCTGCAAATCAGATGTGAATGCAGATTCCTCTCCACTGAATAAAACCTCCCACACGACAGGTGTCAGGTGGAGGTTTATATTTTGATACGTTTGGGTATCAATCAGTAGGACAGTTAAACCTATGGTCGCAAAACAAACCGCAACCAAACGTAATAACTTCCTCGACGGAAGAATAAAAGTGAGCGGGAACAGCACTAATAGATAGAGCGCGAACACTAAAAAGCCAAAATGACCAACCCACGATGCAGCCAAATAAAATTGACCTAGCAAGGTTTCTGGCCAAGCAGATTGAGTAATATAACGAGTACCAATCAACATCGCAGCAATGATGTTGAAAAATGCAAACCAGTGACCCCAACCAACCAGTCGAGATACACGATCGCTATATGAGTTTGCGCTGTCTACCATTTATAATTCTTTTATCCGTCAATCAAATTTAGTGAGACTTTTTATCTTCAAGAGAAGAAATTAAAGCCTCGGCAAATTTTTCAGCAATTCCTTTGCGTTGTGAAGCAGCAACATTCTGATTTAAGACATTGGTTGCGATATTTCCAGCGATCATCAGTGAAAGTTCTGGCGAAGCTTTGTGCTTAGATAGTACAGCACCTACTTCAGCTAGGATTTTTTCAACTTGATCATCTGTGTATTTAGATATAATCGGCATAAGGACTCTAATAATGATAGTAAAAGCGGCTTATGATAACCTACTATGCACGACAACTGAAACCTGAACGGTAATATTTTCACTATGAGCCTTCACCTTTCCAACGTAATTTTACACCAGCTGAGTAAGAACGATCAGGATGAGCTGATTGTTAACTATCGTGCTGAATCTCTAGAAAACGATGCTTCATCTGAAAGCCTAGTTGCTGAACTTCACCGTGTTTTTAATTCAAAAGCAGGCAAAGGGTTTGGTTCTTTCAAATCTGACAGCGAATTCCAGCAGTGGTTGCATCAACTTCGTGCTGGTGAGACAAACTTTTACGATTTTTCTCAAAAGAGTGCGCAACGTCTAAAAGACGAACTATCAAAGTACCCATTCGCTGACGAAGGTATCTTGGTAATGGCCGAATATCAGTCACTTGCAACAGATTACCTTTTCATTGGTTTATTGCCTTCAAACCAAAGCCTAAAGGTAACTGAAGGGCTTGATATTAGTGCGACTGACTACCTTGATATCTCAAAAATGGATATCGCGGCTCGCCTAGACCTTTCTACTTATGAGACTGACAAAGAGTCAAACCGTTACTTAACTTACATTAAAGGACGTGTTGGCCGTAAAGTCGCGGATTTCTTCTTAGATTTCTTACAAGCTGAAGTCGGTTTGGATGCAAAACAACAAAACCAAGTACTGATGCAAGCGGTAGAAGACTTCGTTTCTGACTCTAAATTGGAAAAAGAAGAAGCGATCAGCTACAAAAAGCAGGTTGCGGATTACTGTAACGAGCAGCTTAAAGCCGGTGATGAAGTACAAGTGCGTGAACTTTCTGGAGAATTGCCAGCAAGCACAGATGGTACCAGCTTCTTTGACTATACTAGTGAGCAAGGCTACGAGCTAGAAGACAGCTTCCCAGCCGATCGCGCAACTATGCGTAAACTAACAAAATTTGTTGGTGCTGGTGGCGGTTTGAATGTTAGTTTTGATAGTCTGCTTCTAGGCGAACGTATCTTTTACGATCCGGAGACAGACACGCTTACGATTAAAGGCACTCCACCGAACTTACGTGACCAACTGACTCG
This sequence comes from Vibrio sp. 10N.286.55.E10, assembly GCF_002872555.1. NCBI lineage: Bacteria > Pseudomonadati > Pseudomonadota > Gammaproteobacteria > Vibrionales > Vibrionaceae > Vibrio > Vibrio sp. 10N.286.55.E10. The sequence goes on along the minus strand of NZ_MCSD01000008.1, from coordinate 21,331 downwards.
CAATAAGTCATAGTCCGAAGTTAACGGATAAAAGCGGCAGCAGGATGTTGTCGCTTATTTTGTGCTCAATCTTTTAGTAAGTGTCATGGCTTCAAGTTAACACGCACAAGGAATATAGATGGAACAATCAGTAGCAAAGCCCAAACGCTTTAAAAAACCAGCGACCTTCTTGGTTGTGCTCTTGGCTCTGTGGCTACTTCCTTCATTGGCTCTTCTTAATCTAAGCCGTTCCTACACCAATTCTCTTGCTCAAATCGAAGAGCTCGGTATTCGAGTCAACGAATTGAGGCAATCGCTCTATTTCTCAGAACCGCTTCGAGTCTCTCGTATCAATGATCTCGCACTCGACGCTCAGTTGGTTTATTCGATCCGACTGCAGATTGAATCTGATTTCCAACACGCCTTGTTTCGTCCTGATGTGAACCAACTGTTGTACGTAGCCGATCAGTTCCTAGAAAAGTTCGATGAGTTCATTCCGATCGAAAGCCAAGTTCAAGACATTGTTGATAACATTAAGATGTTGCGTGCTGATAAAGAGCTTTCCCCTAAGCTAAAGCCACTACTAAATGAATTCGGAGTTGTGGTATTTGAAGCAATGTACTCTGACAATCAAAGTTCGTCAGCGACTTATCGATCCTTTGATTCCATTCTAGAAAAATCTTATTCATTAGAAACCGAAGAACAAGATGCACTCCAACAACTACTGGCTGATGCGTCAGCATTGTTGAGTGATTATGCTCAGCTTAACTATTTGGTCGATAAGATTAAGAAAAACTCAGTGAATGAACAGATCATTAAACTCGAAGCTGAGTTCCACGATCGTCAGTTCAACTTATTGTTGGTGATGCTAGGTCTAAGCTTAGTGGCAATGAGCGGGATAGTGTTGTGGGGCGTTAGATCCAAAAAAACGATTACAGAAGCCGGTCACGAACTCAGTTCTGAGCCTGAAATTGATTCCAGTAAAGAAAAGGCTTCTTCAAGCGACGTGGTTTCCTCAGCCGTGAAACAAGCAGATAATGACGCTTATGTGCCCGAGAACACGTCAACGAACCAGTATTCCGACCCTCAACCTCCGCAGAGTGTTAGCGTCTCAAGGCATGTTCAGCAACACTCTGTAGAGCAAGGCCTTGAACCGACGCCAGTAGAAGAAAAGCACATTGCTAGTGTGACAGATTCAAAGCCTGCAATTGATATCGAAGACATGTTAGAAACACTCGATGGTGATGCTGAATCTGTCGAACTGTTGCTTGGTGTGTTTGTACAAGATCATGCCGGTGACTACGAGAAGTTTAAATCTTTGCTGACCAAAGATGAAACCTCTGCCGCTCGCATTGTACATAGCTTAAAAGGTGTGGCTGGCAGTATCAAAGCGTCTCGGTTGGCGATTATTGCCGCGAGTATTGAAATGACAATGAAGCAGTCCAGAGCCATCAGCGAACACGACTTAGAAGAACTAGAGCAGGCAATAAAAGCCTCTGTGGATTCTGCTCATGAATATTTAGACAGTCAGCGTTAACTTTTACAGGAATTTTGACAATACTCTGACGAAGCGCTCATACAATCCGCGCCCTTAGTCTTTGTCAGAGGTTTATATGTTACGAGTTTCGAGTCGAAGTTGGATGGTGTTGGTGCTTAGCATTGTGCTAAGTGGTTGTTCTCTCTTAGAAGTTAAGTTAGATAGTCAAACGACGCCTCTCACTCAACAAGAGTTAAATGCTCGGATCATGACGCGTGAATATGCCAAGATGTTTTTTACACGAGTAGAAGACTCGGCTGATTTAATCGCGCAATCTTATCCTGCCGATGACACTTTACATCAATCTTATGTGTTGCTTTGGAAGATCCATGCAGAGCAGGGATTACAACAAGCGGCTTACCAAACTTCCCCAATGTCTGCGTTAATTGACTCGTGGGTTTTCACTGCCCAAATGAATCAGTTTTATAGCCAAGGCGATGGCGCGGACCTGTTCGCGACGGATGATGCGATAGAGACTGCTCGTTTTCTTGACCAAGAAGCAGAGAAACTGGCAAAGGGTGTATTGAGCTCCAGTGATTTCAAAAAAAGCAAAGCGTTCGTTGCTCAGTTTGCCGCTAGCCACCCATTTAAAGACCTCACATTCAGAAGCACGCCTGCTTACCGTGAATGGCTAAGTTACCTTGGTAAAGACGAGTCGCAAATCGTCCAGAGCTTAGGCACCATGCCAGAAGCAATGAGCGATGCATCAGACCGCTTAAGCTTAATGGCTGACCAGACCCCGAAACTGATGACGTGGAAAGCCGAGTTGGTTGCATTGAATAGCTCGCTAACGGGTGAAGACCTATCGATGACGCTAGAGAGCCTTCGTCAAACATCAGCAAGCATGCAAGACTTTATTGAGAACAACCCAGAATACATGCAAACGCTAGCCTCTATTATGTCGACAGAAATGCAGCCATTGCTCAATGATCTTAGTGACAAAACAGACCAAAAACTGGCGATGTTGAGCGATGAACGTGTGGCACTGGAAAAGATGGTGACACGTGAGAGAGAAGCCCTGGTTGAGATGATAGCCAAAGAGCGCATCGAGATTGCGGGTATTGTGACTTCAGAGAGAGAACTGTTCACACAAGACCTTGATCGCGTCTCTCAAGAGGTGGTGGTACTTGCGATTGATAAACTGATGGAGTTAATAAAAGGTGTGATTATCTACTTCATCCTGTTTATCTTAGTGGTGTTCTTTGCTCCGTTAGGTATCGGTTACTGGTTGGGTAAACGAACCGCCAATAAATAGATAAATAGATAGATAAGTAAATCAGCAGATCAAAAAAGAGCGCTCTAGGGCGCTCTTTTTGCATTTAACCATTAACGTTTTGAGTTACGTTCGAAAGCGTTAGCTCCTGAACTTAAGCTTGTTGCTTGCTTAACTCTGTTGCTTCTTCAGCTTCAAACGCTGGTGCTGTTGGTTCACACTTATCAACGAACCAACCCATGTAAGATGTCACGATAGTCACGATGATACAGATGAAGCTTAACCACATGAACGGTGCGTAAGACAGCGTCGCAACACCAAGAATGCTCGCCATGTAGATACCGTTATCACTCCACGGAACCATACCCGACGTTAGCGTGCCACCAAACTCAGCATTACGAGATAGATTCTTACGCTTGTAGCCTAAACGGTCGTAGTTTTTCGCACAGATTTTTGGCGTAAGGATTAACGATACGTACATTGCAGAACCGAACACGTTACCCATGAAGGCCGTACCAATTGTGCTAGTCGCTAGTGAGCCTGCGCTGTTTACGCGGCGCTCAAACACCTTAGCGATTGTCTCTAGTACGCCCACTTTATCCAGTAAGCCACCGAAACCTAGACCAAATACGATAACCGCAACTGAACCCAGCATTGAAGACATGCCGCCACGGTTAAGAATCGAATCAATAAACTCTACGCCAGATGAGATTGAGAACGGTGCCCAAGCCGTATTGAATGCCGTTAGGAAGTCGATATCTTGGATCATGACCGCCCAGATAATACCCAGCAGAGAACCAAAGCTGATTACCGGGAATGAAGGCATACGGAAAGCCAACAGACCAAGCACGATCAGTACCGGAACGAATGAGTAAGGCGTGATGTAGAACTGAACTTCCATTGCTTTGATTACAGAGTCTACTTGGCTCATGTCCACGTTACCCGCATAGTGGAAACCAAACGCAGTAAACATGATGCCTGTAATCACGTAGCTGATTAATGCAACTGGAAGCATGCCCTTGATGTGTTCAACTACTTCAACACCAGACATTGAAGAAGCCAGAATCACTGAATCAGAAAGCGGAGACATCTTGTCACCGAAGTAACAACCTGACAGCACTGCACCTGCAGTAATCGGTGCTGGAACACCTAGGCCTTGGCCGATACCCATCATCGCGATACCTGCTGTACCCGCAGCTCCCCAAGAAGTACCGGTCGCCAATGCGGTTAGAGAACAGATAATCATGGTCGCTAAAAGGAAGATAGAAGGGTGGATAGCTTTCAGACCATAGTAAATGATAGTAGGTACGATTCCGCCTGAGATCCAAGTACCAACAAGAGCGCCAACGGCTAAAAGTATTAAAACCGCGCCTAAGCCATTGGATATTCCTTTGAGTGCTGCTTTTTCTAAGTCTTTGTATTGGTGTCCAAGACGAATACCAAGAACCATGATAATGAACCAGCCAATATACAAGGCAAGTTGAATTGGAAGGTCAAGCTTTGCAGTAAAGGAAAAAGCAAGGGATAGAAATAGTCCTAACGCGATGAATACCTGTAATAGGTTCGGTAGGCGAGTTTTACTCTGCTTCATAAAAGCCTCTTGTGATTTCGAGCATTTATAGTGCTTCGTTATAGTGTGTGGTGCAGAACGGACACTACAGTAATTAGTTTATTATATCGAAAAAATACGCCCAAGTTGTGATATTTGACTATTAAACCAATCAGTTGTGGTTTCATAATCTGAAATATTGTTAAATTCATGATTGTTACATGTTGAAATCTGTCGCACGTTGTTTTCGTTTTGTAAAATAAAACTCTGATTAACCTTGGTTTGAAAGAGGGATTTACTGTTTGTGATGGGCGTCGACTCAATCGGTTTTGGCGTTGTAAATGTTTGAATTTGTCGATAATGAGCGCTTAATCAATGAGGTGGAGATGGAATGCCGATACAGAGATAACTGCACGATTCATTACGTTCACTTAAAAGAAACGAAAAAGTTACACTTTTTGACAAAAAGCACTTGAGTTCTGTTTCTGAAAAACTTATAGATGGGGGAGAGCAATTTTTAATTTATACATGGAGAGTGAGCGATGAGAGTAGGTCTAGTTGGTTGGCGTGGTATGGTTGGTTCTGTACTGATGCAACGTATGGTTGAAGAGAAAGACTTCGACTTGATTGAGCCTGTTTATTACAGCACATCTCAGATTGGTATTCCTGCCCCTGTTCTAGGCGGCAAAGATGCGGGTCTACTTCAAGACGCTTTTGATATTGATAGCCTAAAACAGCTTGATGCTGTGATTACCTGTCAAGGTGGCGATTACACATCAAAAGTATACCCAGCGCTGCGTCAAGCTGGTTGGAAAGGTTACTGGATTGATGCGGCTTCTACCTTACGTATGGATGCTGATTCAATCATCACTCTTGATCCTGTTAACTTGGCTCAAATCCAGCAAGGCATTCACAGCGGCACCAACACTTTCGTTGGCGGTAACTGTACTGTGAGCTTGATGCTTATGGCACTAGGCGGCCTATATGAAAAAGGCATGGTCGAGTGGATGAGTGCGATGACTTACCAAGCGGCATCGGGTGCTGGCGCTAAGAATATGCGTGAGCTGATCTCACAAATGGGTGTGATCAACGACAGCGTAAGCTCTGAGTTAGCAAATCCTTCAAGCTCGATTCTTGATATTGATAAGAAGGTTGCGGATACGATTCGTTCATCTTCATTCCCAACAGACCAATTTGGTGCTCCTCTTGCTGGCTCATTGATTCCTTGGATCGATGTGAAGCGTGAAAACGGCCAAAGCAAAGAAGAATGGAAAGCGGGCGTTGAAGCGAACAAGATTCTTGGCCTAGATGGTCAGCCAATCCCTATCGATGGTACTTGTGTACGTATCGGTGCAATGCGTTGTCACGCTCAAGCGCTAACGATTAAGCTTAAGCAAGACGTTCCAATGGACGAAATCGAAGAGATCATCGCGACACACAATGATTGGGTTAAAGTGATTCCTAATGACCGCGACATCACAGCACAGGAGCTAACACCAGCGAAAGTAACAGGCACTATGTCTGTACCAGTCGGTCGTCTGCGTAAGATGTCGATGGGTAACGACTTCCTAAACGCATTCACTGTTGGTGACCAACTGCTTTGGGGTGCTGCAGAACCACTACGTCGTACTTTACGCATTATCTTAGCTGAGAAGGCGTAATCGAAAGCTCTTTCTATTCAGAAGTTAAAGCAGGCGCCACTCTTTGTGAATGCTTAGCTTCGTGAGATACAAAGGCCGGTGTTAATACATCGGCTTTTTTGTTCGCGGAAGGTTGATTAATTTCACTCGAGACTTCACTTAAATCTTCTCATTGGAATGGGACAAGGAAGAGATCCCCAACTCGTTCGTTCCTCACTCTTGAGGATGACGTTTTTCTCCTAACTTAAATTGCGTCATTCCCGATAGCGACGAAGGAGCGTAGTCGGGAATCTCGTTTTGGCTCAGTGAACCAACATCAAAAAAGGTGACGATAAACGCCACCCTTTTAGTATTTTTGTGTCACATACTCAAATCACGAAACTGCTATTAAATCTTTTTCGTATCTCGCTACCCGAATCTCGCATCTGCTTTTATTTCTCTTCAGTGACGACACGCTTGTCTGGATCTGCCAATTCGCTTGCACAGTGTTTGCAATATATGGCGTCAGAATCATGACCCGCTCGGTTGCAGTTAGGACACTTAACCAACTCTTTGTGTGAGTTCATTTCATTACTGAGTTCCGCAGTAATAATTCCTGTCGGCACCGCCAAAATTGAGTAACCCAATAGCATGGTCAGTGATGCTATGGCTTTGCCAAGCGCGGTCTGCGGCACCATGTCACCATACCCCACTGTCGTGATAGTTACGATTGCCCAATAGATGCTGTGAGGAATACTGGTGAAGCCATTTTCTGGGCCTTCAATAACAAAGATCAGAGCACCAAAGATAACGACTAAGATCCCAACTGTGCTGAAGAAGATAAGTATCTTTCGTCTTGCCATTAACAGTGAGCGCAACAGAATATTGGAATCTTGCAGGTAGCGAACCAGTTTTAGGATTCGGAAGATACGCATCACACGAAGCAGCCTCACCACACCCATAAACGAAGCACCAGGGAAGATGATCGCTAAGTAGGTTGGAAGAATCGCTAATAGGTCAACGACACCGTAAAAGCTGGTGGCATAAGATTTTGGTTTTGGAGAGCAATAGAGCCTCAACAGATACTCAAGCGTAAAGAGGGCAGTAAAGCTGTATTCAATGTAACGCAACTGCTGTGACCACTCGGTCATCACATTAGGGATCGACTCTAAGATAAGCACCAACAGCGAAGCCAAGATTGCAACGATCAGTGAAATATCAAATGCGCGTCCGGCTGGAGTGTGAGTGCCAAAGATAATGACGTACAAATGATGCTTAAGTGGCTTACGTGACATAAGGAGAGATTCATCTTCTGTTAAATGCATTAACAGTCATTATACTAGCTTCATAATAACGAGGCGAGTGAAAGCCCAATTGCTTTACTCGCCTCATCTATATTTCAATATTGCTGCCCTTTATAGAGCAACCGAAATGCCGTTAAACGTCATGCCAAACCTGGGAACAAATTACGTAAGCCATTGGCGATGAACTCGATGCCCAATGCGCCAAGAATCAAGCCCATGATACGTGTAATAACGTTGATACCGGTTTGACCAAGGAAACGAACGATAACTGGCGCTGAACGGAACAAAAGCCAAGAGCAAGTTGCGAAGGCAATAATGCTAATGCCGATGCCTACCGTATCAATAGCAGCAGGGTAGCGAGAACCGTAAACAATGGTCGAGCTGATTGCTCCCGGACCTGCCATTAGCGGCATAGCCAGCGGAACAACGCCGATCTGCTCTTTACTGATGTATTCCGATTTTTCTTGTTTGTTCTGCTTATCTTCACCGAGCTTACCGCTCATCATCGAAAATGCGATGCTTAATAACAGTAAGCCACCTGCAACGCGGAATGAATCTAACGAGATGCTAAACATATCAAGCAGCATTTGCCCCGCAACAAGCGACACAATCAAGATAACGGCAACAGCAATGTTGGCTTGTAAGGCTGTCCTGTTTCGCTCTTCTGGTGGCATATGAGCAGTTAGAGAAACAAAAACAGGCATGATGCCGATTGGGTTTACGGCTGCAACAAGCCCAAGGAAGAATTGCATAAAGATTGCGAGTTCTAAACCTTGCATGAGAGCGATCTCCAGTAACGTTAAGTAGGATAGTGGGTTTGATCTGACCTTTGTCAGAGTGCGTAATGTAAGGGACAAATTCAATGAGAGCGAATGAAAAAAACTAACTTGAAGAAGGGGCTATTTTTTAGAAAAACTAATTGAGTGTGAGATGTGTAATGTCAGTGTTACAAATTGTTTTCTCGTGTTTCGTGCTGTAACGCAATTTGAACTAAATGTTATCTCACGCACGCTTTTAATAAAAATTATGACAGTTTCTAGCTCGTTGCAACGGTATGGATATACTCTCAGTAGCACGAATATAGCTGTATACATGTAATTTAACGGACTAAAAATGAAACTTTTTTACAGTTTATGACGCAATGTAGAAAAAAGCCGTCTGTTTGCTTGTTTTTTGTTCTGATGGAAAATGTGATTTTAATCTATTTAAATCAGCATCTTAGGTTCATTTTTGCGATTGCCTTACTACTTTTTGGTTAATTCTTTTTGGGTAACTGATCTGGGTCAATTTTTTTCATACAGTGAAATAATATACTCAGTCCTGAAAGCAATTTACTAAGAACGTTGTTGTTTGAGGTTAAAAGCAAGCAGCGAAATTAATAAAAAGTTTTTAATATTTATTATTTTAGGAGATCCACCATGCCTGTAACTAACTTAGCGGAACTTGATGCTCTAGTAGCTCGCGTTAAAGCAGCACAAGAAGAGTTTGCAACATTCTCTCAAGAGAAAGTAGACGCAATCTTCCGTGCAGCTTCTCTTGCTGCTAACCACGCTCGTATTCCACTAGCACAACAAGCAGTTGCTGAATCTGGAATGGGTATTGTTGAAGATAAGGTTATCAAAAACCACTTTGCATCTGAATTTATCTACAACAAATACAAAGACGAAAAAACATGTGGCATCTTAGAAGAAGATGACAACCTAGGCACAATGACTATCGCCGAGCCTGTAGGTATCATCTGTGGTATCGTTCCAACAACGAACCCAACTTCTACAGCAATCTTCAAATCTCTAATCTCTCTTAAGACACGTAACGGCATCATCTTCTCGCCACACCCACGTGCAAAGAACTCAACTAACGACGCAGCGAAACTGGTTCTAGACGCAGCTGTTGCAGCTGGTGCTCCAAAAGACATCATCGGTTGGATCGACCAACCATCTGTAGAGCTTTCTAACGCGCTTATGAAGCACGACGGTATCGCACTTATCCTTGCTACTGGTGGTCCAGGCATGGTTAAAGCAGCATACTCTTCTGGTAAGCCTGCAATCGGTGTTGGTGCTGGTAACGTTCCTGTAGTTATCGATGAAACAGCTGACATCAAACGTGCTGTAGCATCTATCCTAATGTCTAAAACATTCGATAACGGCGTTGTATGTGCTTCTGAGCAAGCAGCAATCGTTGTTGGTGAAGTATATGACGAAGTTAAAGAGCGTTTCGCTTCTCACAAAGCTCACGTTCTATCTAAAGCTGACGCTGATAAAGTACGTAAAGTGCTTCTTATCGACGGCAACTTAAACGCTAAAATCGTAGGTCAACCTGCTCCAGCAATCGCTGAAATGGCTGGTGTTAAAGTTCCTGCTGATACAAAAGTACTTGTAGGTGAAGGTCTTGGTAAAGTTTCTTACGATGACGAATTCGCTCACGAGAAACTATCTCCAACTCTAGGTCTATTCCGCGCAGACGACTTCGAAGACGCTGTTGCTCAAGCGGTAACTATGGTTGAAATCGGTGGTATCGGTCACACATCTGGTCTTTACACTAACCAAGATACTAACGCAGACCGCATCCGTTACTTCGGTGACAAGATGAAGACTGCTCGTATCCTAATCAACATCCCTACTACTCACGGTGGTATCGGTGACCTGTACAACTTCAACGTTGCACCTTCTCTAACTCTAGGTTGTGGTTCATGGGGTGGTAACTCTATCTCTGAGAACGTAGGTCCTAAGCACCTTATCAACAAGAAAACTGTAGCGAAGCGAGCTGAAAACATGTTGTGGCACAAACTACCTAAGTCTATCTACTTCCGTCGTGGTAGCCTTCCAATCGCAATGAGCGACCTAGAAGGTAAGAAACGCGCATTCCTAGTAACTGACCGTTTCCTATTCAACAACGGTTACGCTGATGACGTAGTTAGCCTGCTTAAAGCACAAGGCATCGAAGTTCAAACTTTCTTCGACGTAGAAGCAGATCCAACGCTATCTGTTGTTGAGAAAGGTGCTGAAGCAATGAAGAGCTTCCAACCTGACGTAATCCTAGCTCTAGGTGGCGGTTCTCCAATGGATGCTGCTAAGATCATGTGGGTTATGTACGAGCACCCAGAAACTCACTTCGAAGAACTAGCAATGCGCTTTATGGATATCCGTAAACGTATCTACAAGTTCCCTAAAATGGGTCAAAAAGCTGAGCTAGTATGTATTACTACTACTTCAGGTACGGGTTCAGAGGTTACTCCATTCGCTGTTGTTACAGACGACAAGACTGGTGCTAAGTACCCACTAGCTGACTACGAAATCACGCCAAACATGGCTATCGTTGATGCGAACCTAGTAATGAACATGCCTAAGTCTCTAACAGCGTTCGGTGGTTACGATGCAGTAACTCACGCTCTTGAAGCTTACGTATCTGTTCTAGCGAACGAATACTCAGACGGTCAAGCTCTTCAAGCTCTTAAGATGCTTAAAGAATACCTACCATCAAGCTACAAAAATGGTGCGGCTGACCCAATCGCTCGTGAGAAAGTACACAACGCAGCAACTATCGCTGGTGTAGCATTTGCGAACGCATTCCTAGGTGTGTGTCACTCAATGGCTCACAAAATTGGTGCTGAGTTCCACCTACCACACGGTCTTGCTAACGCACTACTTATCTCAAACGTTGTACGTTACAACGCGAACGATAACCCAACTAAGCAGACTGCATTCTCTCAGTACGACCGTCCACAAGCACGTCGTCGTTACGCTGAAGTTGCTGACCACCTAGGCCTAAGCCAAGCTGGTGACCGTACTGCTCAGAAGATTGAACGTCTACTGACTTGGTTAGAAGAGCTTAAGAAAGACCTAGACATCCCACTATCTATCCAAGCTGCGGGTGTTAACGAGTCTGACTTCATCGCTAAACTAGACGAGCTAGCTGTTGAAGCGTTCGATGACCAGTGTACAGGTGCTAACCCACGTTACCCTCTAATCACTGAGCTAAAAGAAGTGCTAACAACTTCTTACTTCGGCCAACCATACGTTGAAGGCGAAACTTTCGAAGGTACTACAGTTATCCTTAAGAAAGCAGACCAAAAGCCAGCTGAAGCGAAAGCGCCAAAAGCTAAAAAAGAAAAAGCTAACGCATAATAAGTAAGCATTAGTTTTGAGATAAGTTTTCGCTAGCACGATACTTATCTATCGGGAAAAGATGAAAGCCCCAGTCGAGAGACTGGGGCTTTTTTTATGTTTGGTTCGTTTATAAACAGATTGAAAGGCGATAGCTCTTGTACTCAATATGAGCTGTGTTCGTCACTATATATTTTGGAGTCGGGAACGGGTTAAACCTCTGCCGCCACAACTCGCCCACTGAAGTAGTCGTTCGAGACAATGTATTCGGTTGTTCTAGTAAGTTCATCTTGCAGCTGCGCCCAATGGCATCGGTTGAGTTTGCCATCAGAGTTATGAACAGCGGGGACAACACCCCCGACTCGAATACCATATGGAGTCAGTTCTTTAGCCCAACTATGGGTAAAGCCAGTGATCATAGAGTTTGCGCTCTCTAAACCGGACATATCGTGAAAGTCATCATGAGATATCACATTCACAATCACGCCTTCCTTGTCTTCCTCTCGCAACCTCTCGGCACTAATTTGCCCAAATGCGAAAAGGGTCGATGCCATCGATGAGAGATCATTAATAAAGCTGCTGACAGGCTGATCACCAATTAGGCTTGGCATTGGGGAGCTTATCCAATTGTTGACCAGCACATCAGGTGTAGTGTTGAAGGTCGATTGAATAAAATCATATACGCTGATAATCGCTTGGTTGTCATTGCCTTTGAGCGGGTAATGGTAAACAGAGTCAGAAAATCGGGCACATTGTAAATAAGTTGCCTGAAGTGCTTCTGAGTCCTTATCACAAAGGATGACTGTGGCTCCAAGGTTAACAAAGTGGTTCGCAATCGTCCCTCCCAGCCGCGAGCCAGCAGATGTCACCAATATGATTGAGCTTTTTATTTTCATCCCAGTGCCTAAACAAATCGTCCATGTCGAACAAGGATGGGTTAAATTTCATACAATGGGTGTGAATTGGTTCAAACTAAGCTGTACCCATTAATAAGTTTTTATGAACTTAGTGGCACGTCACATTTTGTAGTAACTTCAAGCGGTAACCGACATCTAGTGTTTTTAGCTTGCCTAAGGCTAGTGGTTCATATCACTCGCATGAATGCTTTAATGTGCGCGAGTTAATTCAAGAAGAGCGGTGGATAGACAGCGAAAAAGGGAAAGCTAGGTGACCGCTATACTTGAGCTTGAATTTGATACTGACGTTGCGCGGTAGTTAGATCATTGTAGAGCGTGGCATGTGGCAAATCAGGTGAATCCTTGCTTGCTAGTTTGCGTCGGTCATGACCAGAAAGATTTTGATAAACCTCTTCGGGTAAGTCGCCCGTATCTTCAGGCATGAAGGCAAGCGCTTCAGGCTTTAAGTAATGGCTGAGCTTGGCGCTGGCAAGGCTGGCTTGATGAAAATGATTAGATTGTTGAGCTGAAATTTCATACGACGACTGGTTTGAACGCAGTTGTTGAGGTTCTGCTACGCCGAATTGTTTACGGAGGCGATCTTCATTGGTCTCTGTGATTTCAATGGTGTCAATCGGCGTGCAATCACGAACATCATTAGAAAACATAGATAACAGCAACGCGAAATCTGCACGGCGACCTTGCTCAACCGCTTGGCTGATCCCGATGCCGAACTTCAGTTCGTTGATGATTCCTGCTTTGTCTAAAGTATGTATTTGCATGTCGCCTCTCATTGGATACACCTTTAACGGCATGGAGTCGGCAAACTTTAGTGTTTAATGACAGGCAAATAGAGAATTTATACAGCGGGGGGAAGAACGCTATCAATAGGTCGAGAAGTAATCTCTATTGGCAAGTTGATTACGAAATGTCGAGATTTTGTGGAATACGACAGATACAAAAAAGCTCACGCCGAAGCATGAGCTTTCAATAGATAACTCGCTAAAAACAGCGCAGCGTAAGTAATAATTACTTAGCTAGGTTCTCTTCTACGAAAGACCAGTTTACTAGGTTCCAGAATGCAGCCATGTAGTCAGGGCGAACATTGCGGAAATCGATGTAGTAAGCGTGTTCCCATAGGTCAACAGTTAGAAGTGGAGTAACACCTTCTTCTGTTAGAGGAGTAGCAGCGTTAGAAGTGTTAACGATGTCTAGAGAACCGTCAGCTTTCTTAACTAACCAAGTCCAAGAAGAACCGAAGTTGTTGATTGCTGAATCAGTGAACTTCGCTTTGAATTCTTCGAAAGAACCGAATGCAGCGTTGATAGCTTCTGCAACAGCGCCAGTTGGTTCGCCGCCTGCTTTAGGAGCAAGACAGTGCCAGTAGAACGTGTGGTTCCAGATTTGAGCAGCGTTATTGAAAACACCACCAGTAGAAGTCTTAACGATCTCTTCTAGTGTTTTGCCTTCAAACTCAGTACCTGGGATAAGACCGTTTAGCTTAACAACGTAAGTGTTGTGGTGCTTACCGTGGTGGAAATCTAGCGTTTCTGCTGAGATGTGTGGTTCTAGCGCGTCTTTCGCGTAAGGAAGAGCCGGTAGTTCAAATGCCATTGCTCAATTCTCCATTGATATGAAAGAGTTAACTCTTTCGATTGCTTCCAGTGATATTATTATTCATGGCTCGTTATACTGCCAACCATGGTCAATTTGCTGACTTGCGATATAGTTTAGCAAGTTTTTACTTTATTAAAAGCTTATTTCATCACTTTTGTGTGAATTGTTAGCTTAGCTTGTTAACCGCTTTTTTTATATGGTTTTTATTCTTTTGGTTTGGGGTAGAATAAAGGCAATAAAAGCCGTAATCCATTAACGAGGAAGCAATGGAAACTATCGATAAAATCAAACAGCAAATTGAAGAAAACACTATTCTACTGTACATGAAAGGTTCTCCTAAGCTACCTAGCTGTGGTTTCTCTTCTCAAGCCTCTCAAGCTCTAATGGCATGTGGCGAGAAATTTGCTTACGTAGATATTCTACAAAACCCTGATATCCGTGCAGAGCTTCCAGCTTACGCACAATGGCCAACTTTCCCACAACTTTGGGTTGAAGGTGAGCTAATCGGTGGTTGTGACATCATTCTTGAGATGTTCCAAAAAGGCGAACTTCAGCCAATCATCAAAGAAGCAGCGGCTAAAGTTGCTGGCGATGACGCTGAATAAGTTCTAGCCTTTGCGCTGAATAGTTAAAATGAGGGGCCTTAATTAGGCTCCTTTTTTGTTTGAATTGATCGAATCATTGACTCGATAAGGAATGAACAATGAACGTAAAACTTCATTATGTGCATGATCCAATGTGCAGCTGGTGTTGGGGTTACAAGCCAACACTTGAGTTATTGAAACAACAATTGCCTGCGAGCATTGAGTTTAACTATGTAGTGGGTGGTTTGGCCCCGGATTCTGATGAGCCAATGTCAGAAGAGATGAAAGGCAAGCTGCAAGCGATTTGGAAGCAAATCGAAGCTAAACTAGGGACTGAGTTTAACCATGAATTTTGGACTGAGTGCCAACCTGTTCGTAGTACTTACCCTGCATGCCGTGCTGTGATTGCCGCTGGTTTTCAAGACCACTACGAAGCGATGCTTGAAGCGATTCAACATGCTTATTATCTTCGTGCGATGTTGCCACATAGCCAAGAAACGCATCTGCAGTTGGCTGAAGAGCTAGGTATGAATGTTCAACAGTTTGAAAATGACCTTTCTAGCAAGTTATTGGAAAGTGAGTTAGATGACCAGTTAGGCTTTAAAGAAGCGATGGGAGTATTCTCTTATCCGACTTTAATGCTTGAAGTGAACGGCATCTTTAGTGAAGTTGAATTGGATTACCATTCAACGGAAGCAACGCTTAAGTCTATTCGCGAAATTCTAGTGAGTAATGCTCCCGCTGCGTAATTCAGCGAGAGTTGTCTGTATTGGCGCAATGACTTCTAAGGCTTACTCATAAGAGTAAGCCTTTTCTTTTGTCTGACGTAGTTGGTTTATTTCCTCAGTAAATCGTTCAAATGTGGAATTCACTTCCTCGATTGACGCTTCAATTTTTGATTCGACTTGCTCTAAGTCCGTGTCTTCGGTTACCAGGTCGTTTGCTCGTGCCTCAATGATTGCGAGCGGAGAAGCAATCCTGTCACATGCGACCATTTTCGCTGCGCCTTTAAGTCGGTGCGCTGTGGTTTTTAGTTCCTTGTATTCCTTGCTCGCCCAATATGTTTTTATCCGTTCATTATCTTCAATAAAGCTTGCGGCAAACTCATCGAGTAAGGTCATTACGACATCGTGATCTTCAAATAGGTCGTAGAGCGCGGCGTAGTCGATAACTTGATTGTTAGTAAGATTGAATGAGTCTTGAGGGCTAGCAGGAGTAACCTCTTGGCTAGGCTCTGATGGGTTACTGATCTCCACTTCCGCAAAGCTCTGTTCAATATCTTGGAACAGCATCGAAAATTCATTGGCTTCTTCGTCTTTAGGTGAGGAGTTTGATGAAGCACTGACTTCCTGATTCTGTGCCTTTAATTCCTTTGCATCGTAAACATCAGTTTCACGAACCGGGTTGGAATCGTCGATTGCGGGCAGCCACTTCTCAATGGTTAATCTCATCTGTTTAATAGAAACGGGTTTGACCAAGAAGTCATCCATGCCGTGAGCATAACAGTTAGCATCCTCACCTTGTACGGCATTTGCTGTTAATGCGACGATAGGCAACCTTCGAGTTTCTTGAGCAAGTTCTTCGCTGCGTTGTTCTACCTGACGAATGCTTGAAGCAAGCGTGTATCCATCCATTTCCGGCATGTGGCAATCGGTGAGAAGCAACCCATAGCGTTTATCTTTCAAGGCGTTCAGAGCCAGAACTCCGTTATCAACTATGTCGGCATGGACACCAATATTTTCAAGTTGCTTAGCGATGACTTGCTGGTTGATAGGGTGATCTTCCGCGACCAGAATCAGCCTACCATTGTTCTCAGCTTGTTCGCGAGTCTCTTCAGCGATAGGCGCTTTAGCTTCGCTATCCACTGGTGAGATTAGATTGTCGTGACTGACGGGTTTCGTTAGAACATGCACAAGGTTATCGGGTAGCAGCGGATTGACCGACAAGCACCAAGAGTTGCCTAAAGGCTCAGGCGAGAGCATTGGATTTTGGTTGATCACCGTGAAGCGTGTTGAGCTTGTATGTTGTTGAATCCATGCATCGGTAATCGCCAGTTGCTGCCATACAGACATCGTAACAAAGATGTGTTTTGGCTGATGTTTGACGACCATCTCTTTGAGCAGGTGCTTTTGATTAATATGCAGAACCTTTGGTTCAAGGCCGAAGTGTTTCAGATATCGGCACAGCTCTTCTTGTTGCAGAACGTAACCAACCACATACACCTCGTGAGAGTGATTGCCCACACCTAGTTCAATAGTATTTTCAACATCCGAAGTGCAGAGTAAAGTTTGTGGCAGAGCCAAAGCGTTGTTGACTGCCTGTTCAGGAGTACAAGTTGGGAGGGTAACGGTAACCGTAAAGTGGCTGCCTTTTCCTTCTTCACTCGACAACTCTATGGTGCCATTCATCTGTTCAATCAACTTCAAAGCGATAGACAGCCCAAGCCCTGTGCCCCCAAAACGGCGGCTGGTGGTTTTGTCGGCTTGTTCAAAAGGCTGGAATAAACTTTGTTGTCTGTCTTTCGGGATACCAATACCTGTATCTGAGACAGTGAGGCTAATTTTCTGCTGATGTTCGTTCTGTCCAATCACATCAACATGTAACGATATTGTCCCATGCTCGGTGAACTTAATCGCATTATTGAGGAAGTTATTCAGAATCTGGTGGAGTCGTATGTCGTCTGCAAACAACCACTGAGCGAGGTTTGGGTCTTGCCAATAGTGGAAGGCCAAGCCTTTTTGTTGTGCATGAATGGATTGCGGTTGTACGATGCGCGCTAATACTTTGCCTAATTCAATCTCGGTAGGGTTAAGTTCTAGTTTTCCCGCTTCAATCTTGGAGTAATCGAGTACGTCATTAACGATGTGCAGTAAGTTACGAGCAGACTGATTCAATCCACCGTGTAAGTTCAGCAACTCTTCACTCAGCTGATGTTCCTGCATTAACTCTAATAGCCCTAAGATCCCACTGATTGGGGTGCGAACCTCATGACTGATAGTTGCTAGGAACTGAGACTTAGCGGCGGTGGCACTTTCTGCTTTCTGGCGAGCATTGTCTAAAGCCTGTTGCTGTTTTTTCAGCAGGGTGATATCTGTTATCACCGTGTTCCACTCAATGGCTTGGCCGCTCGATACTTGGCTATTAAATTTCACCCATTTCGCTTCACCTGATTCTAACTGCACTTGCTGTTCATTTTCCCAATGCCCGGATTCAATGGCATCGAGCATGCTGGTTTTAAACTGTGGCAAGCCATCTTTCGAGATAAGCTCAAAAAGACGTTGAGGATGCTCTTTTACGCTATCAACAGATAAGCCGAACATATCGGTTACACCGGCACTGACGAAGCTAAACTGGATATTCAAAGGCTGCCCGAGGTTTGTTTGAATATGTTTAAGCACAACCCCATCAATGTTGTCGGCCAGGGTTTGTAAATGGGCTTCCGCTGCTTTGGCCCGTTGTTCTGCGACTTTTCGCTGCTCGATTTCCGCTGCCATCTTGCGATTCCAGAATACGATCACGAAGATGACTATAAAGATCCCAAGCCCGATGATCACCGACCATTTAGCCACTTCACGTGGCGACAAGCCTTCTTGGTATTCATAGGTCAGCCATTTATTTTCCAAGCGCTCAAGTTCATTGGCAGGCAATGCGCTAATGGCTTTGTTGATAATACTCAGTAGCATGGGATGGCGGAAGTTGACCGCGAGAGCTAAAGGAGCGCTGTTTTGCTCATTAATGGTGCCAGTGATTTTAAATTGCCCAACATAGTCTTGATGCAATAAAGGTGCAGCATGATGAAGTGAAGCGAGCGCGAAACTGATCTCGTCTTTCTGTAATGCTTGGAAAGTGCTCACGTGATTGATGTAAGGGACGGCTTGGCAAGTCAGGCAGAGAGAAGGTAGAACTGTTGTGCCTCCAGAATCTTCAATCACACCAATCGCTTCGTTGCCACTTGGCGCAAAGTTGCCTAAGCGATCAGAGCGACTCAATAACACCCATGGTTCAAAACTGTAGGCTTGAGTGAAGTCCATGTATCGCGCTTTATCTGTGGTTGGCGTGATGTTGGTTAGCACCATTGTCTCACCATTATTGAACGCGACCTCGGCTGCTTCTGGAGTTAGGTAAGTGGTACTTTCAAATGACACGCCGAGCACATTACTTATTAGATTTAAGACGTCAGCAGATAAGCCTGAGTGTTGCTGTTGCTCGTTAGTAAAATCGTAAGGGTACCAATTGGCGTGTGTTCCTACTGGGATGCTAGGATTTCTATCGAGCCAGTTCTTTTCGTCTTGGGTTAAGTTCAGTGCTCCGTAGTCCAGCAACATCGAGTGTTGAGATGGGGCAAGCCATTGATTGTAAATCGATTGCAGCGAACCTTGCTTGATGTCCTCTAAAGCAAAGTTGATTCGGCTGAGTAGTTTATGTTTTCCTTTTTTGACGGCGAAGTGCAAGTGGTCAGCTGGCAGATCAGGAAGGACGGATAGTGTGAGTGAGTCTTTAGGCTGTTCACGTAGCAGCGCAGAAAGGGCAAGCGCATCCCCAATGTAAGCGTCGACACGATTATCTTCAATCGCAGTGAAGGCCGCTTGTGTGCTGTCCAAGGTGGTAATTCGACTCTCTGGAAGCAAGCTCGGAAGAAGGTCATTGAGCGCAAACCCTTTCTCTAGCGCTAAGTTTGCGGTTGCCAGTTCACTCAAGTCGTTTATTTTCAGATTTTGAGTAATGACCGCTCGTCGAATCGAGAACATGGGTTCACTAAAGGTCATGTATTCTTGGCGCTCTTTGGTCGAAGAGACGCCGACCAACAAATCTAATTCACCCTTTTCAAATGCACTGAGTACGCCGCTAAATGTTGGGTACAGCTCAATCTGATATTTGAAGCCTGCGTTTGCCGATACCTCATCCAACATGCTGATAAGTAGCCCTTCTGAAACTCTGTTCCCAGAGGGAGTTTGATGTTGATAGCTATAAGGAACCATGTTGTAAGAAGGCAGGCCGACACGTAATACAACTTGGTTATTCGACGAGTTTTCTAAAGGTGTGCTTTCAGCAAGGCTCTGCAGTGGCCACATGAATACCGTAAGGCAACTCAATAGAAAGGCGACACACCCCGTTTTCGTTTTTGTAGCATTGTTCTGCATAAAGACATCCTGTCGTTTACGTATTCATTTGGGTTTGACGGTGTGCTCAACTAACGGCGGCCAAAGGCTTTTTGGTTAGTGTGGGTAATGCAAAATTGTCTGCTCGCTGTAATGCCATACGCTGCAAAAGGGCGAGGCTGGTGTGGTCTGCTTTTAGGTGGATCTCAATTTGGCGCTTTACTTGATCGATCTTGTCTTGTCGACCCAAGGCTTGATAACACAATGCCAACAAGAAGAAGGCTTCGACATCATTGTCTGAGAACTCATTCATTGAAATGCTCTCAATACGCTCTTTCGCAACCTCTTGCTGATCAAGTTGAATGAGCTGCAAGGTACGGCAAAGCTTCAATAGTGGTTTACTAAGCGCATTCGATTTTTCGGAGTGAGAGAGCCTTTGCCAAGCGGCTTCTGGCTTCCAGTTTACTAACTCTTTTTGAGAGAGGGTTAAACTGTCTACCCACAAGATAAGTGCTCGCTTACCTGCTGAGTCCCAAATCGAATGCGGGACTAGTTGGGCTAGCGATTTGAGGTACAGAGTCGCTTGTTCGACATTGTTATCGAGCAATTGAAGCCAAACCATGGTGTTGGTCAGTTCGATGTTGCTGCCATTGACGGTGAGCACTTGCTCAATGAGAGTGTTAGCTGACTCGAAGTCACTGGTATTTAAGCAGATCTTAACCTTAAGCTGTTGTAGCTTGATATTGCGAGGGTTGTCTTCAATCAAGCCATCTATTTGACTGAGGGCGTCGTGATAATGCTGTTTGGCGATATGGATTTCAACGAGCTTGATCTTTGCAGGCTGGTAATCATGAAGCTGCAGCAGTCCATTCAACATGGCTTGTGCTTCATCGAGGTGTTGGTTTTTTATCAGAATGTTCGCCATATAGATGATGGCATCTTTCAATGTCGACGAGTCAGGGGCTTGTCCAAAGAGTGGCTTTACCGCGTTGAGTCCGTTCTTGAGATAGGCCTGCTCTAATGTTGAAAAGTATTGTTGTCGAGAGAGTGCCGACGTAACTCTTTTTATTATGTCATCGGCACGTATTGGTTTAATCAAGTAACCATCAGGCTCGAAGTTAGCATAACCAAAGAAGGTATCTTGGCTGTCATTACCAGTGACGATAAAGACAATCGTTTGTGGCTTGATCAATTCTTTTTGCTGCAAAAACTCAAGCAGTTGTAAGCCATTACTTCCTGAGCCTAAATCGTGGTCAATCAATAAGATATCGAACCGATGTGTGCGGCAAGCCCCAATCGCATTTTGTGCATTGGAAGCACTAATTACATTGTTATTTGGTACGCCTAACTTGATAAGCAGTGCGCGTGTTGCACTTTGAATCACACTGCTGTCATCAATGATGAGATAGCGCGAACGGGCGAGTATATCCATATAGTAGCCTTCTGACGTATTGAGTCTTGCCACTTTATTACCCCAATCGTAGTAAACAACTAATCATCCTAGCTGGTTAAAACGCTCGATAACTGCGTTAGAATTTTTGATTGTAGAATAACTACTTACCAAAAAATCTGCCTTGTTCTCGAACCTTTTTCCTGCGCTATTTCTGATCATTTACTTACTGTGATTGGTATTCTCTATGAATTAGCGGCTTATTTATTAACCACTTAAGTGTAGAAGTGATTTCAATGAATAGCCATAAGTTGCATATGAATGCGCACGGGGTAATGTATAGAAAGTGACGTTGGTTCAGAAGGTTAGCGTGTTTGAAAATATAGGTAAGAATCCAGATACAAAAAAGACCGCACGAGGCGTAATGCCGATCAGTTAAGA